>DASQYN010000025.1:0-10089 GCA_035639215.1 Burkholderiales bacterium | reverse complement strand
TGCTTGATCATCTGGAAGTAGCTCTCCAAGCGGTTCTTGATGTTGGCGGCCGAGAAGTAGCGCGGGTCCACCAGGTCCGACTCGATGAACGCCGCCGGCTTGCCGGTGCGCTTCTCCACCTCGCGCAGGATGAGCAGTTGTCCCGCCGAGAAGCTGTTGCAGCTCTTGATCGAGTTGATGAGCAGGCCGTCGGCCTGGTATTCGTCGATGTAGCGGCAGATCATGTCGATCCGCTGCGGGAAGTTGAGGTTGGTGTAGCAGCCCAGGCAATATTCGGCCAGAGATTCCAAAGGCCGGCTCGCGTCGTGGCGGAAGCCGAAGTCGTAGACGCCGCCGACCTTCGAGTAGGTCGAGGCGACGACCACCGCGCCCTCGTCGTAGAACATCTTCCAGAAGTCGCGGAAGCTGGTCCAGTTCGGCGGCCCTTCGACGACCAGGCGGTATTTCTCGCCCGGGTGATCGCCCTCGGGCGTCACCGGGCCCTTGCCGGCGCGCATCCGCTCGTCCACTTCCTTGCGCAGGACCTCGTAGTAACGCGTCGCTTCGGGGTCGCCCCGGAAGGCAGTGAAGATCGGTCCGATGTAGTAGACCGCGCCGAAGTAGCCGTCGATCGGGCTCGGCCGGTGCTTCGCCGTCTGCAGCACGTGCACCAGGTCCTCTTCGGCTTTCTGCGACTCCTTCATGTAGCCGCGCAGCCGATCGATGTCGAACTTCACGCCCGACACCTTCTCGAGGGTCGGGATGACCTTTTCCCTAAGCTGCTTCACCACGTAGTCGCGCATCGCCGGGTTGATCCTGCCGTCGCCCTGGTAGGGCACGTGCAGCATCACCGTCTCGCAGTCGTACTTCTGGCGCACCAGCTCGAACCACTTCATGAAGGTGAAGCAGCCGGTGTAGGAGAGGAGCAGCACGTCGGGGTGCGGCATCGGCTCGCCGGTCGGGCCGGTCTCGCCCTGCAGCATCATGCCGAGGTCGGTCTTCACGTAGGTGCAGACGTCCTCGGAGTGGCCGTCGCGCTCGGCGTCCATGATCATCTTGCCGGACTTCTTGCGCATGCCGTTCTGCAGCGCGTCGGTCTCGGGTAGCCGGCGCACCATGTCGAAGCACATCAGCAGCTCGTTCAGGTTGCCCGGCACGAAGGTCGCGGAGATCTTCTTCCCTTGCTGATGCGCGCTCGCGAGCTCGTGGTAGTTGCGGCTGATCAACTCCTTCTGCAGCCACATCGAGTCGTCCTTGACGACTTCCTTCTTCGCGACGGGCTTGACGGGGGCGGGGCTCATGCGGCGCTCCAGAGCTTGATGGAATCGGCGAAGGTGCCGGTCTGCTCGCGGATCGGCGCCATCTGGCCGGTGTTCTCGGCGTACTTGAAGGCGGTGTACGGGATCTTGTGCTTCGCCAGGATCTCGAGCAGCATCGGCCGCTCGAGCAGCGCCGGGTCGCAGAACGAGGCGGCGGCGAAGATCACGCCCTCGGCGCCGCGCGTCTTCACCTGGCGCAGCAGGTGCTGGCCCTTGTTCTCCTTCTTGTCGTCGTACTTGGACGAGGTCTGCGCCGAGCGGTGCAGGAACGCCTCGGAGAGGGCCTGCAGCGGCTCCTTCTCGAGCGACACGTCGTCGAGCAGCATGCTCTGGCAGAGCTGGAAGTCGTCGTCGACGACGTAGCAGCCCGCCATCTCGATCGACTTGATGAGCCCGAGCGGCGGCTGCTCGCAGAAGGAGCCGGTGAGGACGACGCGCGCGTTGTCGCGCTGCGGCCGCTTCTGCCTTTCCGTTTCCGCCAAATACTGCCTTATGAGGATCGTGTGCTCCTCCGGCGGCAGCACCGCGCCGGCGCGCAGCACCAGATACACCTCGGAGGTCGGCGCCTGCCAGGGCTTCTGCGCGCGGTAGCTGTAGAGCTCGCGCACCGCCTTGCGGTTGTCGTTGTAGACGGCGATCGACCCGCGCAGGTCTGCATCGCTGATCGGCTTGCCCCCCAGCTTCTCCAGGTCGCCTCGCAGGGTTTGCATCTCGTGCACATAGAACGCCCCGCCGGTCGCGTCGTCGTAGTTCTGCGGCAGGTCGAAGTACTTGACGTACTTGTCCTTGAACATGATCTGCCACATGCCGGAGAGGTTGCGGATCACGTCGCAGATCGAGGGAAAGAGCATGCCGTCGAGCACGTCGAGCCGGCCGGTGAGGCCGAGCTCCACCGTCGAGCGCGGGATGCGGCAGATGTAGCTCTGGTAATAAGCGTCGCCCTGGATCACCTCGATCTGGTCGCCGCCGCCGAAGATGCCGACCGGCAGCATGCCGGCGGCGTGGACGATCTCGCGCGGCACGTAGATCGGCATGTAGCCGATCGCCCTGCGTCCCGGCGCCGCCGCCTTCCACTCCTTGACCGCGTTGAAGTCGAGGTCCTCGAAGAGCGCCTCGCAGCGCTTCACTACGTCCTGCAGGCTCATCGTTCCTCCTTGCGGAAAAAGGGGTCAGGACCCTTTTCCAGAAAAATGGGGTCAGACCCCATTCGTGCTGCGCGGAGGGCCGCGAATAAAGAAAGGGGTCTGACCCCATTTTTCCTCATCGGTGCTCCCATCGCGGCTGGCGTTTTTCGATGAAGGCCTGCAGGCCCTCGTTGGCATCGCGCGTCGCCATCAGCTTGTCCAGGTACAGCGCTTCCACCGTGTCGAGCCGCGCCTGGGCGAGCTCGGCGAAGGGCTCGCGCGCGGCGCGCACGGCGAGCGCGAGCGAAGCGGCGCTCTTCGCCATCAGGTGCTCGTCGAAGTAGTGCAGCGCCGCCGCCGCCGGGTCTTCGGCCGCTTCATTGGCAAGTCCCCAGGCAAGCGCGGTGGCCGCATCGATCGAGCGGCCCGAATAGAGGAGGTCCTCGGCGCGCGCCTGCCCGACGCGAAGCGGCAGCAGCACCGAGGCCGCCGGCGCGAACACGCCGAGCTTCATCTCCGGCTGGCCGAGCTTCGCCTCCGGCGACACGAAAAGCAGATGGCCGGCGAGCGCGAACTCCAGCCCGCCGCCCAGGCACTGGCCGCGCACCGCCATCAGGATCGGCCGCGGCCACTCGAGCATCAGCCCGAGCAGCCCGTGCAGTCCCTTCAGCATCCTCTCGCACTGCGCGGGCAGATGCTCCTCGACGGCGGCGCCGAACGAGAAATGCGGCCCCTCGTGGTCCACCAGCGCGGCGATGAGCCCCGGATTGTGGCGGTGCGCGAGGAAGGCGCCGCGGAGCGCCTTGATCATCGCCTCGTCTATCAGGTTCGCCTTGGGCCGCGCGAGCCGCAGCCGCAGCAGCGCGCCCGCATCTGGCCCATGCGGTTCGAACCAGACCTTGAGCGGCGAGTCGTTCATTTCCGCGGCTGGATCTCGTCGTGCAGCGAGCCCACCCACGACTGCCCGGCGGCGATCTTCTGCCGCAGCTTGATGAAGTCGACCTCGCGGTCGTCCTTGGTGCCCTCATTGAAGGCGATGAAGCCGGCGCGCGCCTCGGTCACCATGTTGAGGGCGAGCCAGGCGCGGTGGTTCTCCTTGTTGCGGTTCCAGGCCTCGAGCTTCGGCTTGCGCAGCTCCTCGACCGTCTTCGTCGTGCAGTCGGGGAAGGTGAGCAGCATCTTCGCGCAGAGCTCCTCGACCTTCTCGTCGAGCGCAGAGAGATCGACCGTGCCGCGCTTCATGAGCGCTTTGCCTTCCTCGAGCGCTTTACCCGTTTTGGGACGGCCGAAGGCGAGGCGTCCGAACTCGTCGTAGACGCGATCGATCTGCACCAGGGGGTTGGGTACATAGGCACCGCCGACCTTCAGCCCCGGCGTGATATCGGTGAGCATGCCCATGTGGTAGGCCTCGTGCGCCGAGAACGGCTCGCACAGCAGGCACGCCGCCATGGCCCGCTCCGCGCCGATCACCACCGGCAGGAAGTCGGTCGCGCCGCCGATCGGCGCCGAGCCGTGCTTCGGGCCGGCCTGGCCGAAGCGCGCCAGGTCCTGCGCGACCGAGAAGTCGCACGCCATGCCGAGCTCCTGCCCGCCGCCGATGCGCATGCCGTTGACGCGGCAGATCACCGGCTTGTCGCAGGCGAGGATCGCCGAGACCATGTCGTTGAAGAGCCGCATGTACTGGCGGTATTCCTGCGGCCGGCCGGCGTAGTACTCGGCGTATTCCTTGGTGTTGCCGCCGCTGCAGAACGCCTTGTCGCCGGCGCCGGTGAACACCACGCAGCTCACGTCGCGCGCGTTCGAGGCGGCGCGGAACGCGAGGATGAGGCCCTTCACCATCTCCGTGGTGTACGAGTTGTACTGCGCGGCGTTGTCGAGCCAGATCCAGGCGTTGGCGAGGCCGGGGGCGAGCTTGCCGCCGGGCTCGCGCGCCGGGCGGCGCTCGATCTTCAGTCCCGGCACCGAGATCTCGGCGAGGTCGTGGCTTCTGAGGAAACGGGTTTCCGGGGCGGCCATCGCTGCACTCCTCTGGGTAGGCATCCTTAAATCAGCATTCGAATACCGATTTGGCGCGTACGACGATAAATACGCCCGCGCAAAGCACCCCGATTTGATCTGGCTCAAGGATTCGCCGCGCCGATCGGCGAGATTGCGAGGCATGGCGATTTCCCTCTCGGTCGCGCTCGCCGGCTCTGGCGGCGCCGGCGTGATGACCGCCGGCAACATGCTGCTCGAGGCCGCGGCGGCCGCCGGCTACTACGGCCTCATGACGCGCACCAGCGGCCCGCAGATCCGCGGCGGCGAGGCCGCCGCGATGGTGCGCGTCGCCACCTTCGCCACCGACGCGCAGGAAGACCGCTTCCATGCGCTCGCCGCGATCGACTGGCAGAACGTGGGGCGCTTCGCCGCCGAGATTCCTCTCGGTGCGGGAAGCGTTCTGATCGGCGACCCGGCGCAGGGCGAGCCGCCGGAAGTCTTCACGCGCACGGGTGCGCGGTATGTGCCCGTCCCGTTCAAGAAGCTCGCCGGCGAGATCGCCGGCGCGTGGCCGAACATGGTCGCGCTCGGCGTGCTCGCCGGGCTGATGGGTCTTCCTTTCGACGCCGTCGAGGCCGCGGCTCGCAAGGCGATGAAGAAAGGCCTGGAGCCCGGTATCGCCGCGGCGCGCCTCGGCCTCGCGCACGGCAGCGCTCTCTCGGAAAGCTTTCAACTCGAGAAACCAGCAATTAACGGCGCACGGTGGCTGATCACCGGCAACGAAGCCGCCGGCTACGGCGCGCTGCGCGGCGGCGTGCGCTTCGTCGCCGCCTATCCGATCACGCCGGCGACCGAGCTGCTCGAGTGGCTCGCGCCCGCGCTCAAGAAAGTCGGCGGCACGCTGGTGCAGGCCGAGGACGAGCTGGCCTCGATCAACATGGCGCTCGGCGCCTCCTTCGGCGGCGTACCGGCGCTCACCGCGACCTCGGGCCCCGGCCTCTCGCTGATGATCGAGGCGCTCGGCTTGAGCGTCGGCGCCGAGGTGCCGGTGGTCGTCGTCGACGTGATGCGCACCGGGCCCTCCACCGGCATCGCCACGAAGAGCGAGCAGGCCGACCTCAACCTCGCGCTCTACGGCATGCACGGCGACGCGCCGCACGTCGTGGTCGCGCCGAATTCGCTCGCCGATTGCATCGCCGCCACGCAGTGGGCGGTGGGCCTCGCCGAATCGCTGCAGCTTCCGGCGATCGTGCTCTCCGATCAGTACTTCGGCCAGGCGCGCGCCGTAATAGACGTTCCACCACTGGACGAGCAGCGCCTCAGTCGGTTGAAGGCGAATGGTGAAAATCCGTACAAACGCTACGCCATCACCCCTTCCGGCATTTCGCCCATGGCGATTCCCGGCACGCCGGGCTGCCAGTACACCGCGGACGGGCTTGAGCACAACGAGCGTGGCACGCCGTCGTCGCAGGCGGGCGACCACCTCGCGCAGATGGACAAGCGCGCGCGCAAGCTGGCGCAGCTCGACCCGGGCGACGCGTGGGCGTCGATCGAGGGAGAAGGCGAGACGGCGGTGATTACCTTCGGCTCGTGCACCGGCCCGGTTCGCGAAGCGCTGGCGAAGAACGGCGGCGGCGCGAAGCTGATCTCGCTGCGCCTGCTCTCGCCCGCCCAGCCGGAGCGATTGAAGAAGGCGCTGGAAGGCGTGAAGCGCGTCCTCGTCGTGGAGCAGAACCACGGCGGCCAGTTCCTGCGCTACCTGAAGAGCGAATACGAGCTTCCCGCGCAGGTGAAGAGCCTGCGCCGCCCCGGGCCGCTGCCCTTCCGCCCGGAGGAAATCACGCGGGAGATCCCGGCATGAATGCGCCGCTCGTCGCGCCCCTGCTGCAGGCGAAGGACTTCAAGTCCGACTACAAGCCCGTGTGGTGCCCCGGCTGCGGCGACTACTCGGTGCTCTCGGCGATCACCAAGGCGCTCGCGACGCTCGAGCTGCGGCCGGAGAACGTGGCGCTCGTCTCAGGCATCGGCTGCTCCTCGCGCATTCCGGCCTACACGACGTGCTACGGCTTTCACGGCGTGCACGGGCGGGCGCTGCCGGCGGCGACCGGGCTGAAAGTGGCGCGTCCCGAGCTCACCGTGCTCGTCGCGAGCGGCGACGGCGACGGCTACTCGATCGGCGGCAACCATTTTCTGCACGCCTGCCGGCGCAACGTGGATCTCACCTACATCGTGATGGACAACCACGTGTACGGCATGACCAAGGGCCAGCCCTCGCCGACGACCGAGCCCGACTGGTGCTCGAAGCTAGCGCCCGCGGGCACCGGCGTGCGCGAGTTCCACCCGCTCGTCATCGCGCTCGCCTCGGGGGCGAACTTCATCGCGCGCGCCTTCTCCGGCGATCCGAACGGCTGCGCGGCGCTGATCGCCGAGGCGGTCCGCCATCCCGGCTTCTCGTTCGTCGAGGTGCTCTCGCCCTGCGTCACCTTCCGGCCCGAGCAGCGCGGCTGGAAGGAGCTCGCACATCCCGCACCGGTCGCTGCGACCGACGATCCGGCGCGTGCAGCGCGCCGCCTGATGAGCGACGACGGCTTCAACATCGGCGTGCTCTACAAGGGCAATCGAGCGCCGTTTTCGAATTCGAACGGCTCGTCCCCGGCGCACGAGGCCCAGCCGGTCAGCGATCTCGAGAAAGGTTTCCAGCTATGAAAGCGAAGCGCCAGCCGGCGGTGAACCAGGAATACGCGGCGTTCATGTCGCGCGCCTACGCGATCGAGCTCGAGGCGACCGAGCGCTACGCGCAGTTCGCCGAGCAGCTCGAGACGCACAACAACCGCGAGGTTGCCGCGCTGTTCCGGAAGCTCTCCGGCATCGAGGCGCTGCACGCGAAGCGCATCCTTTCCGAGATGCGCTGGCCCACCGTGCCGGCGCTGCCGCCGGCCTATGCCTGGGAAACCCCGGAGGGCCCGGAGACCGCGCCCTTCGACTCGCTGCACTACCTGATGCAGCCCTGGCACGCGCTCGAGATCGCGCTTCGCTGCGAGCTCGCCGCGAAGAAGTACTACGACGAGATCGCCGCGAGCAAGGCGCCGCGCGAGGTGCGCGAAGCGGCGAAGGAGCTCGCCGCCGAGGAAGTCGAGCATGTGCGCCTGGTCCGCGAGTGGATGGCCAAAGTGCCGCGCCCGACGGAGGGCTGGGACGAGGATCCGGATCCGCCCCGAATCACCGAATGAGAATCCTTCATCCGCGGGGATGGAAGGCACCGATCGGCTATTCGAACGGGATCGCCGCCTCGGGGACGCTGGTCTTCATCGCCGGCCAGGTCGGATGGAATGAAGAACAACAATTTGAATCGGCGCAGCTTGAGCCCCAGTTTGAAAGAGCGCTGCGAAACGTGCTCGCCGTGCTCGCCGAAGCGGGCGGCAAGCCCGAGCACCTCTGCCGCATGACCGCCTTCTGCTGCGACAAGCCGGCGTACCTCGCCGCGCGGCCGCAGCTCGGCCGCATCTGGAAGAAGCTCGTGGGACGGCACTACCCGGCGATGAGCATGATCTTCGTCGCCGATCTGCTCGACTCGCCCGGTAAGATCGAGCTCGAGGCCACGGCGGTCATTCCTTCGGAGAAATAGCAACCATGCGAGGCTTGAAAGGCAGGAGCGCCATCGTCACCGGCGGCGCGGCCGGCATCGGCGCGGCGATCGTGCAGCGCTTCAAGGACGAGGGCGTGCGCGTCACGGTCTTCGATCTGCATTCCCAGCCTGCAGTCGACATCACGGACTACGAGGCGGTGAAGAAGGCGGTCGCCGCGACCGGCCCGGTCGACATCCTCGTCAACAACGCCGGCTGGGACATGTTCCGGCCCTTCCTCAAGACCGACCCCGCGTTCTGGCAGAAGATCCTCTCCATCAACCTCGTGGGCGCGATGAACCTGCTGCATTGCGTGCTGCCCGGCATGGTGGAGCGCGGCCGCGGCAAGGTGGTGACGATCGCCTCCGACGCCGGCCGCGTCGGCTCCTCGGGAGAAGCGCCGTACTCCGCCTGCAAGGGCGGCCTGATCGCGCTCACCAAGACGCTGGCGCGCGAGATGGCGTCGAAGAACATCCAGCTCAACGTCGTCTGCCCCGGGCTCACCGAAACGAACATGCTCGAGCAGTTCATGCAGGGCGCCGGCAACCCCGAGAAGCTGCGCGAGGCCTACCGGCGCGCCATCCCATTGGGCCGCCTCGGCAAGCCGGAGGACCTGCCCGGCGCCGTGGCGTTCTTCGCGAGCGACGACGCCGACTTCGTCACCGGCCAGGTGCTGTCGGTCTCAGGCGGGCTAACGATGCACGGCTAGAGCTAACGCGGCTCCGGCAGCCGGTAGGTCGCGTGGCAGGCGACGCAGTTACCCATGATCTCGCCGAGCTGCCGGTTGAGCTGGTCGTGGTCGCCGAACTGCTCGGCGTGGATGGCGAGCTCGTCGAAGGCGCTGTGCGTGGCGAAGCCGAGCTTCATGAACGCCGGCGGCGCCTGCTTCGCCACGCGCGACAGCAGCGAGCCCGGGACGGCGGACTCCGCCTTCTGCGGCGCCATGCCGACGCTGCGCGCTGCCACAGCCACGCGCTTCATGTCGTTGTCGGCGATGCCGATCGAGATCACCCGCGCCACCTCCATGAAATTGCGCATTTCGGCGAGCACGAAATCCCGCTCGTCGGCACCGAGCACGACGGGCGCACGCGCATCGGCGGTCGGCGGCGTCTGCTTCGTGCCGGTCGTACAACCGAGCGCAGCAAGCACCAACACGGCGAGGATCGAGCGCATGCATCGATCCTAGCGGCCGCGAGCCGTGCAGCAACTTGATCTAAATCAGGCCCAGCCGATCGCGAGCAGGACCCCGGCGCCGCTCGGTGCGAAGCGGCCTTTAAACTGGCGCATGTCCAGCGCAGACATCGTCTCGCTCTACGAGCGGCATGCCGCCCAGTACGACCGCGACCGCAGCCGAGGCCTGCCGGAAAAGGCCTGGCTGGACCGCTTTCTCGCTCTCGCGCGACCCGGCGGCACGATCCTCGACATCGGCTGCGGCATGGCCGAGCCGATCGCCCGCTACCTTCTCGAGGCAGGCTTCGCGGTGGTCGGCATCGATGCCTCGCCATCGTTGATCGCGATGTGCCGGAGGCGCTTCCCCCAGGGCGAATGGCGGGTCGGCGACATGCGGGAGCTCGCGCTCGATCGCCGCTTCGACGGCTTGCTCGCCTGGGACAGCTTCTTCCATCTCACGATGGCGGATCAGCGCGCGATGTTTCCCCGCTTCGCCGCGCACGCGCTTCCGTGCGCGCCGCTGCTCTTCACCAGCGGCCCGTCGCGCGGCGAGGCGATCGGCTCGTATTGCGGCGAGCCGCTCTACCACGCGAGCCTCGATCCCCACGAGTACGAGTCGCTGCTTTCGGCGAACGGCTTCCCCGTCGTCGCGCATGTCGCGGAGGATGCGCAGTGCGGCAATCACACCGTGTGGCTTGCACGCAAGTCAGACCATGTCGCCTCTTAAGCTTCTTAAGGTATTCGCCGGGTTAAGTCGCCGTTAATGTCGCGGCTGCGCAAATAGCATGGATGCACAGCCGGACGAGGCGGCTCGGGCTGATGGACGGCGCGATTTGCGAGCGCCTCCTCGCCGAAGCGCTGCAAAAGACCTTCACCCAGCACGCGCCGGGAAAATAC
>DASQYN010000024.1:0-7407 GCA_035639215.1 Burkholderiales bacterium | reverse complement strand
CCTACGCCGAGGCGCTCGAGCGCTTCGCGCCGGATCTGCTCTGGGCCTATCCCACTTCCCTCGAGTCGCTGTGCGTGCAGCTCGAGCGCGCCGCCGTGCGGCTGCAGGTCGGCCGCGTGCTCACCTCCTCGGAGGTGCTGCATCCGTCGGTGTGGCGGCTCGCCGAGCGCACCCTCGGCTGCCGGCTCGCCGACTATTACGGGCAGGCCGAGCGCGTCGGCTTCGCCTACGCGCTCGCGCCCGGCGAGTACCGCTTCCTCGCCGGCTACTCGCACGTCGAGCTCGTCGCGACCCGCAGCGAGGGCCCGCACACCTTCTACGAGATCGTCGGCACCGGCCTGTGGAACCACGCGATGCCGCTCGTGCGCTACCGCACCGGCGACCTGATCCGGCTGCCGGCCGCCTTTACCGCCCAGCAAGTGAAGGAAGTGCAGCAGGGCGTTCGCGCGTTCGCCGGCGTGCTCGGCCGCGACAGCGACATTCTCGTCTCGCCCGAGGGCGTGCGCCTCACCGGCATCGACCACTTCCAGCGCGAGGTGGCCAACCTGCGGCGTATCCAGGTGATCCAGGAGAGCGCGACCGAGGTGCGCGTGCTCGTGCTCGGCGCGCCGGGCTTCAGCGAGAAGGACTCGGCGCAGCTCCTCGCGAACATCCGCAAGAAGCTGCCGGGGTCGATGCGGGTCGATGTCGAGTGCGTGGAGGCGCTCGAGCGTACGAGCGCGGCCAAGACGCCTTTCGTGATCCACCGCACGGCGGTGAAGAAGCTGCTGCGCGAGGCGGTCAGCTGACGGGCACGCGCGTGCCCGAGCCGGCGGATCTCTTCGGCAGCACGAGCGTCAGCACGCCGTCCAGGTACTGGGCGCTCGCCCCCTGCGGGTCGACCTCGCCCGGCAGCGTGAAGCTGCGGCTCGCCGCGCCGTAGCTGCGCTCGCGGTAGAGCGTGCGCTGCCCGGCGCCGGGCTGCGTTTCCTGCCGGATCTCGGCGCCGAGCGAGACCTGCGTCGGTTCGACGCTGACGCGGAGGTCTTCCTTGCGCGCCCCCGGGATCTCAGCCCGCACCGTGTACGCGTTCTCGTCCTCGTCGAGATCCACCCGGATGCGGTAGACGAGCTGGCCGGCGAGGCCGGTTGCCGCGCCGAGCGCTTCCTGCAGGGGCTGGAAAAGGCTGGCCATCACGCGGCTCGCATGCAAGGCGCGTTCCCGGCGCGGCGCTTGCTGGGAGCGCTCAGCCAACGCGGAGGAACGCCCATGAACGCCATCGTCGAGAAGCTCGGCCCCAGCGCCACCGACATGATCCGCGCCGACCACACGCGCGTGCTCGCCGCCTTCCATCGCTACGCGCCCGACCTGAGCGCGCGCGAGAAGCGCGGCATCGTCGATACCATCTGCCTCGCCCTCGAGGTGCATGCGCAGATCGAGGAGGAGATCTTCTACCCGGCGCTGCAGGCGCTCGACCCGGAGATCGTGGCGAAGAGCCTGCCCGAGCACGCCGAGGTGAAGCGCCTGGTCCTCGCGCTGCGCGGCATGGCGCCGGGCGATGCCGGCTTCGACGCGACCGTCATGGAGCTGATGCGCAAGGTGATCCACCACGTCGCCGACGAGGAGACGACGCTGCTGCCGGACGCCGAGCGGCAGATGGCCGATCGCCTCGGCGAGCTCGGCGTGCGCATGGCGACCCGCCGCGTCCAGCTCAAGGCGCCGCGCACCGGCGAGATGGTCGGCAGCGTGGCGAAGGCGATGTCCGGCAAGGGCATGCTGATCGGCGCGGGCGCCGCGCTCATCGGCGTGGCGACGATCGTGGCGGGACTTCGGGCGCGGGCCTCGCGGAGCCGCTAGAGAGCCAGGCGATCGCTTCGCCTTCGCGGCGGAACACCCGGCATTCCACGCCCACGCTACGCGCCACGGCGAGCACGTCGTGGCTCGCGGCGTCGTTGAAATGGTCCGCCACCAGCCCGAGCCGCATGCCGTCGACAGCGCCTCGCGCCGCGGCGAAGCGCAGGGCGATGCGCACGCTCGAGCGCCAGTCGAACGCGTCCTGGCGGCTCACCACCAGCGCGCCGCGGAAGCCGTTCAGCCGGCAGACGTGCAGCAGGGCGCGGATCGACTCGGAGATGGCGCTGAAATCTTCGTCCTTCGGGATGTCGAGGCGGGCGTAGCCTGAGGCGAGCGACAGCACCGGTCCACCCTACGCCATTCCGCTCGAATCAATAACCTTCAGGCCTGCTTCGCGCGCACCGGCTTTGCCGGCACCTCGTCGCCGGCGGCCTCGTCGGCCGTCAGCACTTCGCTTCTCATGGCCGCCTCGCGGACCGGCTGCGAGCGCTCATAGGCCTCGCGCGCCTTGCCAAAGCAGAACTCGGCCGCCCGGGTGTCGCCGTTCTTCGCAAAGTCCTCGCCGAGCTGGTTGAGGAGCATCACCGTCTCGTCGAGCGCGCGCACCGCGCTCCAGAGCTGGTGCTCGACCTGCTCGGTCGCCGATTCCACCAGCGCGTCCGCCGAGTAGGCATGTCCGGTATGGCAGCGGTAGCGCTTGAGGCGGCCGTCGCGCAGCAGCGTCAGCACGCCGCTGCACTCCGGGCAGGTGAACGCCGAGAGCTCGCCATACTGCTTGACATTCTCCTCCATCGCATCGCCGCCCTCGGCGATCTTGATTTCCGCCTGCATGCGAGCGAGCTCCGGCTGCCCCCCGGTCGGCAGCGCCGGCGCCTCTTCGCGCACCAGGCGGGAAAGCAGCGCTCCGATCTCCGCCGCCGGCAGCTTGTAGTCCACGTCGACGTTGTGCAGCGCGTTGAGCGGCATGGAGCGGTGCTCCGCGTCCTCGGGATCCTGGACGATCGCGGTGCCGCCGCGGTGCTTGATCGCCCAGAGGCCGGCCGTACCGTCGTCGAGAGCGCCGGTGAGCACGACGCCGATCGCCCGGGGGCCGTAGATGTACGCCGCGGAGCGGAAGAGCGGATCGATGGCCGGCCGGAAGCGGTTCTCCTTCGGCCCGCGCGTCACCCGGAGGTAGCCCTTCTCGAGCAGCATGTGGTGGTCGTTCGCCGCGACGTAGATGCGGCCCGGCTCGATGCGGTCGCCGTCGGCCGGGTTCACCGCCCGCAGCGGCCCGGCGCGCGAGAGCACGTGCGGCAGGACACTCTTCACGCCGGGCGAAAGATGCCAGACCACGAAGAGGGCGGCGGGGAAGTCCTTCGGCAGGCCCTGCACCAGCCGCATCAGGGCGCTCATGCCGCCGGCCGAGGCGCCCACGACGACGATGTCCTTGCGGGCCATAGCTGGCCACAGCAAGCTACGCTCCCGCTAGATGGCTTCCTCCATCAGCAGGATCGCGCCGTCGCGCTGCTTGCCGGAGGTGAGGAGCGGCGTGCAGGTGACACGGCACTTGATGTTCTTGCCGCGCCGGTTCACCGCGTCGAGCACGATCTCCTTGTGATCGACATCGCCCGAGAGGACCGAGCGGATGACGTCGCGCAGCTCCTTCACCGGCAGGCCGATGGCGAGGTTGAGCAGCGACTTGCTTTGCACCTCCTCGGAACGCAGCCCCCACAGGTCGTAGGCCCGCTCGTTCCAGACCAGCACGTCGAGGTTCTTGTTCACCACCACCGCCGCGGCGCGCAGGCTGGTGAGCACCGACTCGAAAAAGGCGTTGAGGTGATTCAGCTCCTCGGTGCGCGTGCGCAGCTCCTCGTTGACCGTCTGCAGCTCCTCGTTGGTGGACTGGAGCTCCTCGTTCATGGTCTCCAGCTCCTCGTTCGTGGACTGCAGCTCCTCGTTGGTGGTCTCGAGCTCCTCGTTCGAGGACTGCAGCTCCTCGTTGGTGGTCTCGAGCTCCTCGTTCGCCGACTGCAGCTCCTCGTTGGTGGTCTGGATCTCCTCGCGCGAGCGCTGCAGCTCCTCCGAGAGTCGCGTGTAGCGCGTGACGTCGAGGAAGGTGATGCCCACGCCGAGCGGCGCCATGCCCTCGTCGAAGAGCGGCGCGACGACCACGTCGAAGTATTGGCCCTCGCCGTCCGGAAAGCGCCGCTCGATGCTGGTCTGCGTGACGGCGCGCTTCTCGGCATAGGCCTGCTCGATGAGCGAGCGCAGCTCGATCGGGCGGTAGGAGATCTCGAGGTCCTGCAGCGGCCGGCCGATGTCCTTGGCGTTGAGGCTGAAGAGCACGCGGGCGCGCGAGTTGGCCATGGTGAGCACGCCGTTAGCGTCGACGACCACGCGCGCGACCGGCGCTTCCTCCAGGGCGAGCTCGCGCAGGCGGTGATTGCGCATCAGGCCGTTGCCGTTGCCATTGACCGGAGCGCCCAGATTAACAGGAACCGGCAGCCGGTAATGCGCGCCGCCCACCTTGGCGAAGATGCGGCCCTTGAGGTCGAGCGGCGTGAAGAGGTTGCCGTGCGAAAGCAGCATCTCCGCCCGGCCGAGGAACAGGTAGCCGTTGCCCTCGCCGTCGCCGTTCAGCGCGAAATGGAAGCGCTGCAGGATCCGCGACTGCGTCTCGGCGTTGAAGTACATCAGCACGTTGCGGCAGACCAGCAGGTCGAGGCGCGAGATCGGCGCGTCCTGCACCAGGTCGTGCCGGCCGAAGATCACCGCGCGGCGCAGGTCGTTCCGGAAGACGAAGCGGCTGTTCTGCGGCTCGAAGTACTTGTCGCGCAGCGCCGGGTCTAGGCTTTCCATCTCCTTCGTGCCGTAGGAGGCGAGGCGGGCGTGGTTCAGTGCCTCCTCGTCCACGTCGGTGCCGTAGACCTTGACGCGCTCGCGGAACTCTTCGGCGCCCATCGCCTCGGCGAAGACCATGGCTAGCGTGCAGGCCTCCTCGCCGGAGGCGCAGCCCGCCGACCACATGCGCACCGGGTCGCCCGGCCGCTTGGCGGCAAGGATCTTCGGCACCACCTGCTTCTGCAGGAACTCCCAGGCCGGCGGGTCGCGGAAGAACGAGGTGACGTTGATGAGGATGGTGTTGAAGAGCTGCGCGTATTCCTCGGGATGGACTTCCAGGCAGTCGTGGTAGTCCTCGAAGCGCTCGATGCCGACGATCTGCATGCGCCGCTTCACGCGGCGCATCAGGCTAGGCCGCTTGTAGCCGGTGAAGTCGAAGCCCCGCTCCTGCTGGAGGAACTCGAGCAGGTGCTCCAGGGCGGTGTCTTCGTCTTCCATTCGGCCTCAGGGCTTCGGCGCGCAAAGCGTGTTCAGCGCCGGCGCGATCTCGTCGAGGGCGAGCACGAAGTCGGCCGCGCCGGTCCTCTCCGCCGCCTCCGGCATGCCGGAGAACTCGGAGCTCTTCGCGTCCTGCACGATCACCGTGCCGCCCGTCTTCTTGATGGCGGTCACGCCCATCGCGCCGTCCTCGCCGCTGCCGGAAAGTACCACAGCAATCGCCCGCTCCCTGAAGCTCTCCGCCACCGACTCGAAGAGCAGGTCGGCCGAGGGGCGCACGAAATGCACCAGCTCCGTCTGGGTGAGCGACAGCGTGCGGTCCGCGTTGACGAGCAGATGGCGGTTGGGCGGGGCGATGAACACGTGCCCGGCCTGCAACGGCTCGCCCTCGACAGCCTCGCTGACGGCAAGCCGCGTGCGCTTGGCGAGGATCTCGGCCATCAGGCTGCGATGACGCGGATCGACATGCTGCACGACGACCAGCGCCGCCGGGAACTGCTGTGGCAGCCCTTCCAGTACCCGTGTCAGCGCGTTCAGGCCGCCGGCCGAGGCGGCGAGGGCGACGATTTCGAAGCGCTCAGCCAGGGCGGATCAGCCAGCAAAGGCCGGCCGCGCCGCTCTTGCGCAGCGGAATCGCCCGCACCGCGAACTGGCAGGCGAGCGCCGCGCCGTGCTGCGGCTCCAGGCGCGCCTGCAAGGTGAGCTTGCGCGGCGCGCCGGCGAGCATGAGCCCCACCGCCTTGCTGAGGAAGGCGACGCGGTCCTCCGCCGCGACGAAATCGGAGATCGGCCGTCCCAGCAGGTCGGCGCGCGCCGCCCGGAAGAGCTCGGCCGCCGCCTCGTTGACCTCGCGCACGACGCCCCCGGGATCGGTGATCACGTAGGCATCGGGGGCGAACTCGAAGAACTCCGCGTAGCGCGCGTTCTCGCGCTCGAGCAGCGCCGTCTGCCCCTGCAGCTCTTCCAGCGCCATTTCCACCTCGCTCTGCAGCCGCTTGAGCATGAGATCGCGCACCGCCTGCACCGTGGTGGACAGCCACTGGGAGGAAGCGCCGGACACGGCTAGGCCACGGGCCGCAGGCGCCAGCAGAGCACGCCGCTCTCGGCGCGGCGGACTGCGATGTCCACGGCGATGACCGCTTCGCCGCAGCTGAGGAGCGAGCGCCACTCGGGCGTTTTCCCGCCGGCGCCGACGCCGCCGAGCGCTGTGCGGAAGCGCGCGCGGGCGGCCAGCGGCACGAGCGCGGCGAGCGGCTTGCCGTGCAGGTCAAGGCAGGGGCGCTGAAGCAGGCCGCGTGCCTTGCCGTTTGCTTCCTGGATGATGCCGGTCGCGTCGGTGACGAGATGCGCCTCGGCGTGCTCGAAGAGCTCGAGATAGTGCTGGCGTTGCTCTGCCAGGTCCTCGACGCTTGCCTTGAGCGCGCGCCACGCCGCTCGCAGTTCGTTCATCGCTTTCGCCTGATCCCGGGGAGGACCAGCATACGCCCGCCATACTGCGAAAACCATTCCCGCCGGTGAGCGAACAGGACGGAAAAAGCGAGCTTTCGCCGGGCGTCACGTCAGACGATGCCCTGGTCGTGCTGACGGTCGCCGCGGCGACGGCCTATTTCTACGTCACCGACTCGGCGCGCCAGGTGGAGTCGGGGGCTCCGCTCGCGCAGATCCTGCCGCTCGTCGCGATCGCGCTTTCCACCGTCGCGCCGATCCGTCGCGCCGACGGCACGCCGCTCTCGGAGGTGGAGGTGGATGAGCTGCTGTTCCGCCGCCAGGCGGGCGTGGGCGCGAGGGCGACGACGCTGGCGCAGCTGCGCATCCGGCGCGGCGAGCTCGACAAGGCGATGGCGCTGCTCAAGGAAGCGCGCGTCGCGTTCACACCGAGTCCATGACACTTCTGCGTCTGGCCAAGTGGCGCCGGCGGGAAAGCAAGCTCGCCATCCTGCTCACCGCGATGCGCCTGTGGGAGACGCGGGCGCTGCTCGAGAAGAGCCGGCGCGTGCTAGCGGATCACCACGCCCCACGGTAGCTCGCCGACCGGGATGTCGGCGATGCGCTGGTTCGAGCGCGTGTCGATCACCGAGACCGAGTTCGAGCGGCCGTTCGCGACGTAGAGCTTCGCGCCGTCGGGCGTGATGGCCATGTTCCACGGACGGTTTCCGACCTTGACGGTGTCGACCACCTTCTGCGCTGCGGTGTCGATTACCGAGACGCTGCCGTCGCGCCCATTCGAGACGTAGACGCGCCGCCCGTCGGGGC
>DASQYN010000023.1:0-3234 GCA_035639215.1 Burkholderiales bacterium | reverse complement strand
CTCGTAAAATAGACGCCGCGCAGGAGGGGCGCCGGCCCTTCCCGGCCGCCGGCAAAAGCTTCTTCGAGGAACCGGGAGACAAGCGGCCCGGTGACGCGGAACTGCTGCGGAAACCGATAGATCGCCGCCCGCCGCTGCAGGTCCCGCTCTTCCTCCAGCCGCCAGGGAAGCAGACCATAGAGCCGCCGCTCGAGCCGGGCAAATTCGTCGTCGAAGCGCGCGGCGATCGCTTGAGCGCCGGCACGCTCGGTGACGTCGAACGTCGCTCCCCAAACCTGGGCGCGGCGCGGCGCGTCGAACTCCGCAAAGAACTCGTTGAATCCGGCCAGCAGATCGCTTTTCGTGACGAGCACGTAGACCGGGACGCGAACGCCAAGCCGCCGGTAGATCTCCGCGAGACGCTCGCGCACATGCGCGCCATAGCGGAGGAGTTCTTCCTCGTTCCAGTGGACGAGGTCCGACAGGCTGAGCGTGACCAGCGCGCCGTTCAGCGGCTGGCGCGGCCGGAATTTCTTGAGCAGGTCGAGAAACCCGAGCCAGGCGGCGGCGTCGGCTTCGCGGTCGCCTTCCTGGGTGGTGTAGCGACCCGCCGTGTCGAGCAGCACCGCTTCGTCGGTGAACCACCAATCGCAGTTGCGCGTGCCGCCGATGCCATGCAGATTCTCGCCTCCGCGCGGGTCGCCCAGCGGGAAGCGCAGTCCGGCATTGAGCAGCGCCGTGGTCTTGCCCGAGCCCGCCGCGCCGATGAAGACGTACCACGGAAGCTGGGCGAGCGTGCGCCGCTCCCCTCCGGCGGCGCGGAAGCGGGCCTTGCGTAGCACGAGAAGCGCCTCCTCGAACCGTTTCCTCAGCAGCGATAGCTCGTGCGCCGCACGCTCGGCGGAGTCCGCGTCGCTGACGCCGCTCAACAGACCGTCGAGAAGGCGGCGATTCTCGCGCAGCGCCCTGCGCACTCGCCCCCACTCCCAGCCCAGCCACAGCAGCGCGATGAAGGCAACAAGGGCGAGCCGCACGACAGGACCCTCGAGAGGCCGCATGCCGGCGATCACGAGCGCGTCGCCGACGAACCAGATGGCCCCCGAAAGCGCCGCCCATGCCGCTGCGCCGAGCGCCCAGCGGCCGTTCGGCAGGCGAGTGACGCCTACGCTCATGGCATCGTACGCAGGAAGATCGTCACCCGGCGATTGCGGGCGCGGGTTGCGGCGCTGTCATTCGGCACGACGGGATCCGAATCCGCGAGGCCCTCGGCACGGAGGCGGCTCGTATCGTGCATACGCGAGCTCATCAGACGGAGAACGCTTCGAGCGCGCTCGGCGGAAAGCTCCCAGTTCGACGGAAAGCGGGCCGTACGAATCGGAACGTCGTCGGTATGGCCGGCGACGACAACCGGGCCGGGCACCCGATCGAGAGCGGCCGCGACCTTCAGGATCACGGGCTCGAGGCCGCCATGCAGGCGCGCGCTGCCAGAGGCAAAAAGCTCATCTGCCTTGAGGACGATGCTCAGGCCGCCGGCTTCTTCAGTCACCTCCACCTCGCTCAGGCCGATGGCCTGAGCGAGAGCGCGGCTACGCGATGTCACGCCCCGGGTAAGCGCAACGGCGTCGGTGCTGTCCAAGCGTAACGGCCGCAGCCTGGCGATATCCCGCGCCACCGGATCGGACAACGCCGCCAGCGAAACGCTATACGCGAAATAGAGACCGCCAAGGAGCAGCGCGCACATGGAAGCGATGCTCCAAATCGCAATCCCCGCGGGCACGCGGCGCATCGGCACCGACGCGCCCTGCCATCGAAACGAAAGCTCGGACGACGGATGCCCCTGCTGCTCGCTCAGAATTTCATGGAGCCGGGCGCGGATCTGGGCGAGCGCCTGACGGCCGCCTTCGCCCCCGCGATAGCGGCCCTCGAAGCCGAGCGCAAGACACACGTAGAAGAGCTGCAAGAGCTCGCGGTGCCCTGCCGGCCGAGCGAGCATCGCATCGAGCCGCAAAAAAAAGCTTTCGCCGCCGCTTTGCTCCTGGCACAGCTCGGCAAGCAATCCGCCGCGCGCCCAGTCACGTCCCCACGGCGTGGCGCTCGCCGCATCGTCGAGCAGGGCACAAACGGCGTACCGGGCGCAATCGATATCCGCGTCGGGGATGCCCGCCGCGCGAGCGTTCGTCTCGAACTTGGAGACCTGCTCACGCAACCGCGCACGGAGGGTCGCCGGGTCGGGATGGCGCAGGGCATGACGGATCTGCGGCACTGCGGCGAGAATGGGATTGGCGGCCTCGATGAGCGCGTTCAATCCGCCGAGCGCCGACAGATCGGCTGCCGCGGCCTGCGCCTCGAGCGCGGGGCCGAAGCCGATGCGGCGACGGCCCGGTGTCGGCAGCGCTAGCGTCGCCTCGCCGTTCTGGACGTCCTGAGCACGGTCGCTCATTTCCCCGGCAAATCCCCCGATTACGGCCGCCCGGGCGCCTAGACGGCAACTTAAGGCTCTAGCGGCCTCTCGCGATTGGAACGTCTTCGCCGAGCACTCGCGCGGCGTTGTACCACTTCAGGGATTCGGCGTAGTCGCGCGGAATTCCGGCAAGTCCCTTGTCGTAGATCTCGCCGAGCCGCTTGGCCGCCTTGCCGTTGCCGGAGCGCGCGGCACGGGTATAGACCTTCACCGCCTCCTTGCCTTTACCCTGGTCTTCGAGCGCCTCCGCCTGCTTGAGCAAACCTTCGCTCGATGCCTGAGGAGACGCCTGCACCGCGGCCACCTGCTGCTTCGCCTTCTCAGCGGCGGCCCGCTCGGCAGCCGCTCTCTCCGCGGCCGCGCGCGCTTCCTCGGCCGCCTTCTCGGCCGCCGCCTTCTCCGTGGCGAGGCGCGCGCGCTCCGCTTCGAACGCGGCGCGCTCCCTGGCGAGCTTGTCGGCCAGAGCCCTCTCCTCCGCAGCCTTCGCATCCTGTTTTCTTGCGTCCGCTTGGCGGCGCGCGGTATCCGCGGCATCGGCAGTCTTTTTCGCCTCCGCTTCGCGCAGCTTGGTGGCGTCGGCCTGCCGGTTGGCTTCCGCCTCGGCCTGAGCGCGCTCCTTCGCGAGCTCCTGCTGCCGTTTCAGGTCGCCGGCCTTGCGCGCGTCATCTTCCGCCTTGCGGGCTTTCTCGAGCGCGATCCTCGCCTGTTCTTCCTTCTGTTTCTGCGCCTCTAGCTCGGCCGCCTTCTGCTTGGCCTCCTCGAGCTGCTTCTGCATCGCTTCGAGCTTCGCGGTG
>DASQYN010000022.1:0-10154 GCA_035639215.1 Burkholderiales bacterium | reverse complement strand
GCCGGTGATGAGAAGCATGCGGCGATTATCCCACCGGCTAGGCGGCGGCGCGCTCGGTGGCGTACTGGATCCGGTAAAGACGCGCGTACACGCCGTCCCTGCCGAGAAGCTCGGCGTGGCTGCCCAGCTCGACGACGCGGCCGCGCTCGAGCACCGCGATGCGGTCGGCGCTCTCGATGGTCGAGAGACGGTGCGCGATGACGATCGTGGTGCGCCCGCGCATCAGCGTCTCGAGCGCCGCCTGCACGTGGCGCTCTGATTCGGAGTCGAGCGCGGAGGTCGCCTCGTCGAGGATCAGCACCGGCGCGTCCTTGAGCAGCGCGCGCGCGATGGCGAGGCGCTGGCGCTGGCCGCCGGAGAGCCGCAGCCCGTTCTCGCCGATCAGCGTGTTCAGGCCCTCGGGCATCTCGCGAATGAAGGCCATGGCGTGGGCGGCTTCCGCCGCGGCGATCACGTCGCGCTCCGCCGCGCCGCCCATGCGGCCGTAGGCGATGTTGGCGTACACCGAATCGTTGAAAAGCACGATGTCCTGGCTGACCAGGGCGATGTTGGCGCGCAGGCTCTCGAGCGTGAGCGACTGCAGGTCGTGCCCGTCGAGCAGGATGCGGCCGGCGCTCGGAGAGTAGAAGCGCGGCAGCAGGTTGACGAGAGTGGTCTTGCCGCCGCCGGAAGGACCGACGAGCGCGAGCTTCTCTCCCGGGCGGACCTGCAGCTCGATGTCGTCGAGCGCCGGCTCGCTGCGTTCCGGGTAGGTAAAGCTCACCCGCTCGTACTTCAGCTCGCCGCGCGCGCGGCCGATGTCGAGGCGGCCGTGGTCCTCCTCGGCGGGCGTGTCGATCAGGCCGAACACGCTCTCGGCGGCGGCGAGCCCGCGCTGCAGCGGCGTGTTGATCTCGCTCAGATGCTTGATCGGCGCGAGCAGCATCATCATCGCCGTCATGAAGGACGCGAATTCGCCGACCGTCGCCCGGCCGCCCAGCGAGTCCTTGAGCGCGATGTAGACGATGACCGCAAGCGCGGTCGCCGCGAGCGTGTGCGTGATCGGCGTGGTGAGCGCGCCGGCGACCTCGCTCCTCATCGTGAAGCCGCGCAGCGTCTTCGCCGTCCCGTCGAAGCGCCCCGCCTCGTAGTCCTGCCCGCCGAACACCTTGACCACCTTGTGGCACTCGATCGTTTCCTGGAGCACGTGCACGAGGTCGCCCATCGAGCGCTGCATGCCACGCGACATGCTGCGCAGCCGCCGCCCGATCAGGCGCACAGTGAGACCGATCGGCGGCGCGATGACCAGCGCGAGCAGCGTGAGCTTCCAATTGAGGTGCAGCAGCCAGCCGAGGAGGACGAGGACCGTGATCGAGTCCTTGACCACGACGGTGAGGACAACCGTCGCCGCGCCCGAGACACCCGCCACGTCGTAGGCCACCTTCGAGAGAAGCTTGCCCGAGCTTTGGTCATCGAAAAAACGGGCCGGCAGGCGCACGAGCCGTCCGAACATCGCCGAGCGCAGGTCGAGGACCACCTTGCTCGCCACCCAATTGAGGAAGTACGAGGAGGTGAAGTTCAGGATGCCGCGCAGCACGAAGATGCCGACGATCGCTCCGGCGAAGACGATCGGCGGATGCTTCGGCGCGCTCGCGAAGCCGTTGTCGAGCAGCGGCTTGATGAGCGCCGGGAAGAGCGGCTCGGTCGCCGCGGCGCCGATCATGCCCAGCACCGAGAGCGCGAAAACGCCGGCGTACGGCCTTACGTAGGAGAGCAGCCGGGTGTACAGCTCGCCGGTGGTGGCAGGGTGGGTCAACGGTCTGCGGCCCTGCGCGCGCGCCAGGCTTCGACCAGCCGAAGCAGCTCGCGCGCGCGAGCCTCGTAGGTATGGTGCGCCATGATATCGCGATGCAGCCGCTCCGCCTTGTCCCGGGCGACGTCGAAATGGCCCAGGAAAAATTTTATCCGCGCGACGCACACCTCGACGTTCGAAAACGCCGCCCAGGCTTCCAAGGGGAACGTTTCGGGCCCGTGCTTTCTCTCGTCGCAGAGGAGAAAGCCGCCGCAGGCGCCGACGCCGAAGCAGCGCTCGGGGAGGCCCCAGCTCGGCACCGGGTCGTCGCAAACGGCGCCGACGCTGAGGTTGATGCGGCTCGCCTGAATGATCTCGACCTGCTCCTGGATGGTCAGGCTCGAGCCGATGCTCGTGTCGAAGAGCCGGCAGCCGATGCCTTCGCGTTCCAGCCGCGGCGCGAGCTCGGCCAGGAAGGCGACCCTCGCCCGCACCCGCTTGAACTGCGGGTTCAGCGTGCCGACGAACGAAACCTCGTAGCGATATCGCGACGGATCGCGCAACGACTCCAGCGAGCGCCCGGCGAGGTTGTAGCGGTCTATTTGCGCCGCGTTGGGAAAGTAAACCGCGGGCGACCCGAAGAGCTCCACGCTCTGCAGCGAATGGGCGAGGTGGATGTCGACCGGCCGCGCGGCGTGCACAAGAAGCTTACGCCAGGGCTTGATCGAGCAGTTCCAGGGCGCGTCCCGGTTCCACCAGACGTAAGGCGCCGCGTCCGCCTCCAGCGCCCGCCGGATGCGCGACAGCACGAGCGGCTGCTTGATCTGCTCGAAGACATTGCCGAGGTAGAAATAGCGCTCGTCCGGCTCGCGCGCCGAGGGAATGTCGGCGTTGCCGGCGAACGTGACCCGGCATCCGGCGGCGCCGAGCGCGCGCACGAGCTGGTCGCCTTCGCCGAGCACGCTGATAACGTGCTCGCTCAAGCCGCGCTCGCCTCGGCGGCGAGCGACTCGTAGAGCTCGATCAGCTTCCCCGCCATGGCGTCGATGCTGTAGCGCTCGGCGCGCGCGCGCGCTGCGTTGCGCATGCTTTCGCTGCGCGCCTGCGTGCCCGCCAGCGTCATGAGGCGCGCGATGCCGGCGGCGGCGTCCGGCTCGCAGATCCAGCCGTTCACGCCCGCCTCGATCACCTCGGCCGCGCCGCAGCGCGAGCTGACGATGGCCGGCAGCCCCATGGCGAGCGCTTCCAGCACCGTGCTGCCGAAAGGCTCGTAGCGGCTGGGCAGCACGAGGCAGTCGGCGGCGGCATAGAGCGGCCGCACGTCCTGCTGGCCGCCGAGGAACTTCACCCGCTCACCGATGCCCGAGGCGCGCGCCTGCTTCTCGAACTGCGCCTGGTGTACGTCGCGCCCGGCGACGACGAGGCCGAAGCTCTTCTCGCGCGCCAGCGCGAGCCCTGCGATTGCGCCGCCCAGGCCCTTCCTCGCGAAGCCCGAGCCGACGAAGAGAAACATCGTGTCGCGCGGGCCGAAGCCGAGGCGCAGGCGATCGGCGTCGCGGGCGGCGTCGCGCTCGCGGGGACGGAAGTGCTCGAGGTCGACGCCGTTATAGATGACATGCAGCTTGCGCGGCTCGACGCGGAAGCTGCGCAGGATTTCCGAGCGCACCATCTCCGAGATGCAGATCACGGCGCGCAGGCGCGGATGCTCGAACATGCGGCGTTCCGCCGCGCAGACATAGCGATGATAAGGATTGATTGCCATGCCGAGCCGCTCGAGGAAGCCCGCCGCCCGCCGGCGCAGCTCGAGCCAGCGCCGATGCACGCCGTCGCCCGCCCGGTAGAGCGCGCAGCCGGGAATGCGCTCGTGCGATTGCACGACGTCGAAAGCCTCGCGCCGCCAGGCCGCACGCGCCGCACGGGCGAACGACCAGTCGCGCCAGGTGCGGCCGAGGTAGAACGGCGAGACGGTGATCACCCGGCGCGCACCCCAGCCGGTCGCGCTGCGCGCGATTAGCGTGACCTCGCTGCCCGCGCGCTCGAGCGCGGGCAGGGCGCGTGCGACGATGCGCTCGGCGCCGCCGAACGGGTTGTAGCGCTGGCGCACGATGGCAAGGCGCACCGGTCGAAGATAGCACCTCTGCCATAATCGCCTTTATGGCAAGGCAGGAGCTTCAACCCGTCATCCTTTCCGGCGGCTCGGGAACGCGCCTCTGGCCGCTTTCGCGAGAGCACTATCCCAAGCCGCTGCTGCGGCTGCTCGGCGAGCATTCGCTGCTCCAGGCGACGGTGCTTCGCCTCGACGCGCTGCGCGGCGCGCTGGAGGTGAAGCCGCCGATTCTCGTCTGCAACGAAGAGCACCGGTTCCTTACCGCCGATCAGCTCGCCGCGGTCGGCCGGCCGGCACAGGCGCTGCTTCTCGAGCCCGCGCCGCGCAATACGGCGCCGGCGCTGCATGTCGCCGCCCTCGAAGCAGCCCGCGAGCAGCAAGATCCGCTGATGCTCGTCCTTCCCGCCGATCACCTCATAGGGAATCCCGACGCGCTCGCCGCGAGCCTCCTGCGCGCGGTAGCCTGCGCCACCGCCGGCGATTTCGTGGTGTTCGGCGTGCCGCCCGACCGGCCCGAGACCGGCTACGGCTACATCCGCGCCGGCGCGAAGACCGCTCAGGGCGCCCGGGCGGTCGACGCGTTCTTCGAAAAACCCGATGCCGCACGCGCTCGCCAGTACGTCGCGTCCGGCGAATACACCTGGAACAGCGGCATGTTCATGACGCGCGTGTCGAGCTGGACCCGCGCGCTCGAGCAGTTCCGGCCCGACATCGCGGCCGCGAGCCGGCGCGCCTGGTCCGAGGGCAAGCGCGACGGGCCCTTCCTGCACCTCGCCGCCGAGCCGTTTCGCGCTTCGCCGAGCGAATCGATCGACAAGGCGGTCGCCGAGCCGCTCGCCGTCAAGCCGCTCGCCGGCGTGCGCCCGAGCGTGGTGCCGCTCGACGCCGGCTGGTCGGACGTCGGCAACTTCCACGCGGTCTGGGAGGCTGGAGCGCCCGATGGCCAGGGCAACGTCGTCACGGGCGACGTGCTGCTCGAGGACGCGCAGGGCACGCTCGTCATGGCGAACGGCCGGCTGGTCGCCGCCGTGGGCGTTCGCGACATGGTGGTCGTCGAGACGCCGGACGCGGTCATGGTGGCGCCGCGCGAGCGCGCGCAGGACGTGCGGCGGCTGGTGACGCGGCTCAACGAAGCCTCGCGCAGCGAGGCGCTGCAAAACCGCAAGGTGCACCGGCCCTGGGGACACTACGACCTGCTGCACGCCGGCCCGGGCTTTCTCGTGAAGTCGCTGGTCATCAATCCGGGCGCCGCGATTTCGCTGCAGCGCCACCACAAGCGCGCCGAGCACTGGGTGGTAGTGCGCGGCGTCGCCACCGTCACACGAGGCGAGGAGCGCTTCGAGCTGCGGGAGAACCAGTCGACCTACATCCCGCTCGGCATGATGCATCGCCTCGAGAACAAGGGCGAAGCGCAGCTCGAGATCGTCGAGGTGCAGTCGGGCTCGTACCTCGGCGAGGACGACATCGAGCGCTTCAGCGACATCTACAAGCGCATTTAGCGCGGCTCACGGCGTCTGGTACTGCAAGGCGACGAACAGGTTGCTTCCCGGCGTATTGAAGTTCTGCACGAGCTCGTATTCGCGGTCGAAGACGTTGTTCCACCTGGCGCGCAACACCAAGGAACGATTGACGGAGTAGGCGGCAGTGAGGTTGAGAAGCGCATAGCCGTGCATCCTCGCCGCCGGATCTTCGCCCGGCCTGTCGAAGCGCGCACCGCTCGCGACGAGCTCCCCGCCGAGCTTCCACGGTCCCCGGGCGTTCTGCACGGCGAGGCTGCCGAATTGCCGGGCGCGGCGCGGCAGCAGGTCGCCGCTCGCCTCGTCGACCGGGTCCTGGAAGGTCGCCTTCGCGCGTAGCTGCCAGGGACCGCCGAAGGCCTGATAGGCGAGCTCGGTGCCCCGGATGCGCGCACGATCCACGTTTTCCGGGGTCCCGGCGAAGGTGGCCGGATCGGTGACGACGAAGACGATGAGATCGGAAATCCGGTTGTCGAAGTAGGTGGCGCTGAATCGCTGACCGCCCTGCTCGTAGCTGATTCCGGCTTCCCGGCTTCTCGAGCGCTCGGGCTGCAGATTGGGGTTGCTGAACCCGGGAAAGTAGAGATCGTTGAAGGTCGGCGCCTTGAATGCCGTGCCAGTACTCGCGCGCACGCGCAGCGCCGCCGTGACCGCGTAGGCATAGCCGGCGAGGCCGGTGCCGTGATTGCCGAACTGGCTGTTGTCGTCCTGCCGCAGGTTGAGCTGCCAGGAGTGTGCGCCGTGGTGGCCGGCATAGCCGGCGAACGCGGAGCGGATGCTGCGGTAGGTCTGGTTGTACGTCGTGTCGCTCGCGACGTGCTGGGTCATGTACTCGAGACCGACGATTGCGGTCCCCGGGCCGATGCCGATGTCGTTCTGCCAGGTGAGCTGCGGCTGGCGGGTGGTGAAGAATCCCGGCGCGGAACCGGAGACGGTACTGTCGTCGGTGCTCTCGGCGAGCCGCACCAGGCTCTTCCAGATGCCGGTGAGCTGGTTGCGGCTGTAGAGCGAGTAGGCGGAGAGGGTCTGCCGGTTGACGTCGTCGGTGCTGGCGCCGCTGTCGAAGTGCGTCGTGCCTTCGCTCTGGAAAACCGTGGCGCCGAGCTCGTGGAGGTCGCTCGGCGCATGCGAGAGCTTGGCCGAGACGCTCGAGTTGCGATACGGATCGCGGTCGGGGTTGTGCTGGCCAAAGGGAACGCTGGGCTTCGTCGCATCGAAGCCCGCCGTGTCGAAGTAGCCGGCGTTCACGCTGAGCTGCGTCTCCCCCAGCGCGCGATGCAGGCCGCCCGACAGGGCATAGGTGCTGTAGGTCCCCGCGCCCGCGCTCGCCGACGCGGCCGGCGCGTCGCGCCCTCCCTTGGTGAAGATCTGGATCACCCCGCCGACCGCGTCCGAGCCGTAAAGGCTGCTCATCTCGCCCGGCACCACCTCGATGCGCTCGATCTGGGCGAGCGGAATGTGTTCCACGGCGGTGGTGCCCGCGGTCGCGGAGCTGATCCTCATCCCGTCGACCAGGATGAGCGTGTGGCCGGGATTCGCGCCGCGCATGAAGATGGCGCTCGGCTGGCCGAAGCCGCCGTTGGCGGCGACCTCGACGCCGCCGAGCGCCTGCAGCACATCGAGCAGCGTCTGCTGGCCGCTCGCGGCGATGTCTTCGGCCGTGATGATCGTCACGGGCTGCAGCGTCTGCGAGCGCGCCTGCGGAAAGCGCGTCGCCGTGACGACGACCGTATCGTCCTGCGCGGCAGCGGCGGAAAGCCAAAGTCCGGTGACGAACGCGGCGAGAAGACGCAGCATGAAAACCTCCCTGGCGTCATCCCCGACGCCGCAAAGCGGTTGAGAAGGCGCCAGGCCGGTCTCCGGACTCGCAGGTATTCCTTCTCGGCCTTCCGGCAGTACGCCGTGGCTAAAGCGTTGAGAGGGCTCTCTGCTTACCGTTGCGGGGGCAGTCGAGGCTTCGCACCTCGTTCCCGTACACCTGGTCGCGGAAGGCGATCATAAAGGATAGCCGCCCGGATGCCCGCCCAGGGGCAAGGTCATGAAGTACATTCAGAACCTTGCGTTACTACTTGACGTTATTTGAATTTTGAATGATAGTTCCCGCCGTGGAGGCCGAGTTCAGCGCTCTGGAGGCAAAGGTCGCGCAGTTCGTCGCGCTCTGCGAGCGCCTGCGCGAGGAGAACCGTGAGCTGAAGCAGAAGCTCGCCACGGCGCAGAGCGATGCGAAGCGGCTGAACGAGAAGATCGACGGCGCGCGAACGCGCCTCGAAGGCCTGATCAACCGCCTGCCTGGCTGATGTCCGACGCCGCAAAGACCATCGAGGTGACTCTGCTGGGCCGCACCTACCGCGTTGCGTGCAACGATGGCGAGCGCGAAGCGCTGCTGCAGGCCGTCGCCTATCTCGACGGCAAGATGAACGAGATCCGCAAGAGCGGCAAGGTGATGGGCGCCGAGCGCATCGCCGTAATGGCCGCGCTCAACGTGGCGCATGAATTGCTCAGCGTCAAGCTCGGCGCGGGCTTCGACGTAGGCCAGGCGAAGCGTCGCCTGTCGGCGATCGAATCGCAGCTCGATGCGGCGATTGCAAAGCAGGAAAAGTTGTTTTAAAAAGATCTCGTTCCCTGCCGTGCGCGACAGGGCTCAATTTTTCCGAACCGATAGCTTCCTTCGGTTGCGGCCTAGCGTCACTGTTGTGCGCATCCCTCGCTTCAAGCGTGCCGGATGCACCTGATGTGACCGGAAAGCGACCACCCTGTTTAGCCAGGGTTCGGGAGCCGAGCCCACCGGCATGAGCGGGGAACGCTCCCATCGCGGCTGATCCCTGATGAAATACTGGCTCATGAAGAGCGAGCCCGACGAGTGCTCGATCGACGACGTGCTCGCCGCGCCCGGAAAGAAGACCGCCTGGAGCGGCGTGCGCAACTACCAGGCGCGCAACTTCATGCGCGACGAGATGAAGGTCGGCGACGGCGTGCTCTTCTACCACTCGAGCTGCGCCGAGCCGGGCATCGCCGGGCTGGCGGAAGTGGCCTCCGCGCCGTACCCGGATGCCAGCCAGTTCGATCCGAAGAGCGATTATTTCGACCCGAAATCCGCGCGCGACGCTCCGCGTTGGATCAATCTGGACGTAAAAGCCGTGCGCAAGATTGGCCTCATCCCGCTCGCCGAGCTGCGAAAGCACAAGCCGCTCGCAAAGATGGTGCTGCTGCGGCCGGGGAACCGCCTCTCCATCACCCCTGTCACGGCGGGCGAGTGGCGCTACATCACCGAAAAGCTCCTTTGAAGAACGACACGTTGCTTCGCGCGCTGGCGCGCCAGCCGACCGAGTACACGCCGATATGGCTGATGCGCCAGGCCGGCCGCTACCTGCCGGAATACAACGAGACGCGCCGCCGCGCCGGCAGCTTCCTCGGCCTCGCCAAGACGCCGGCGCTCGCCACCGAAGTGACGCTGCAGCCGCTCGAGCGGTTTGCGCTCGACGCGGCGATCCTCTTTTCCGACATCCTCACCGTTCCCGACGCCATGGGCCTCGGGCTCTATTTCGCGGAAGGCGAAGGACCGCGCTTCCAGCGGCCGCTGCGCGAGGAGCGTGACATCCTCGCGCTCGCCGCGCCCGACCCGGCAGACAAGCTGCGCTACGTGACCGATGCGGTGAGCGAGATCCGCCGCGCGCTCGATGGCCGGGTGCCGCTCATCGGCTTTTCCGGCAGCCCGTTCACCCTCGCCTGCTACATGGTCGAAGGCTCGGGCAGCGACGACTGGCGCATGCTGAAGGCGCTGCGACACGCCCGGCCCGAGCTCCTGCATCGCATCCTCGAAGTGAACGCCCGCGCCGTCGCCGACTATCTCAACGCGCAAATCGCGGCCGGCGCGCAGGTCGTCATGCTCTTCGATACGTGGGGCGGGGTCCTCGCGCACGACGACTACGAGGTTTTTTCTCTCGCCTACAGCAGAAAAGTGTTGGCTGAAGTGAAGGGCGCGCCACGTATCCTCTTCACGAAGGGCGGCAATCCCTGGCTCGCCGCGATGATGGCGAGCGGCGCGGAGGCGATCGGTCTCGACTGGACATGCGATCCGCGCGCGGCGCGCAGCCTCTCGGCGAACCGGGTAGCGCTTCAGGGCAATCTCGATCCGGCGACGCTGTTTGCACCGGAAGATGCTGTGCGCGCCGCTGCGCGCAAGGTCCTCGACAGCTTCGGCACCGCGCCCGGCCATGTCTTCAATCTCGGGCACGGCATCCTGCCTGGCACACCGATCCAATCGGTTGCTGCGCTTGTCGACGAAGTGCGCACTTACAGCAGGCAAGCCAGGACTCGAGCCGGAAGCCGTGGAGACCGGAAAAAGCACGAATCCTCTTGACTTATGCACATTTGTTTCGCCGCCCAAGGGGAAGCCGCAGCGTCTTGTAGTTCCCTAGCGACGCGCCGCTAACCATCTGATAAGAAAGAGGGAAAATACCCTGTGGCGCCGCGCTTGCCGGGCGCGATTGCCTGGCGTGCCGTGTGTTACGCCTACGTGAAGCCCTTACCCACAGATTTATCCACAAATCATAAGTCCTTGCCGGACCGAAGGATTTCCTGCGTCCGAGTGGCTCTCGACGTACCGCTCGCGAAGCTCTTCGATTACGCGTTGAGCGAGGGTGTGCGCGTAACGATCGGCGATCGTGTCGCAGTGCGCTTCGGCAATCGCACGCAGATCGGCGTGGTCGTCGAGAGCGAAGCGCGCACGAGCATCGCCGCGGAACGCCTGCGATCGATC
>DASQYN010000021.1:0-4216 GCA_035639215.1 Burkholderiales bacterium | reverse complement strand
GCTACGATGCGGTGTACCAGCGCACCGCGATCGTGCACACCGTCGTGCCCGAGACCTACTACAAGCTCTGCCAGATGTACCTGCGCTGGGACCGCAGCTACATCCGGGAGGAGCTGCGCTTCGGCCGCATCGTCTGGAAGCGGCCGGCGCTGTGGCGGGCGTTCGCGATCTACGAGACCACCGTGACCAACCTCCGCTTTCCGGTGGCGTATCTCTCCATCGCGCTCATGATCGCCCACGCGGTCCAGGACCCGGCGGCGATACTGCGCATGCTGCTGGCGATCATGATCGTCTCTACGGTCTACGTGCTCTACTACCTGAGAAGCGAGCGCTCCTGGGACTTCGTGTTCGGCGTCCTCTACGCCTACTTCTCGTTCTTCGCGCTCACCTGGATCTTCCCCTACGCCGCGCTCACGATCCGCGCGCGCGGCTGGCTGACGCGTTGACCGCGAATGAAGCCTGAGGCTCTGCCGGCGACGGTCTCGCGGGCCGAGTTTCTCAATCTTTTCTTCGCCGTCTTCCTGCCGATGTTCCTCGCGGCAGTGGACCAGACGCTGCTCGCCACGGCGACGCCGGCGATCGCCGAGACGCTGGGCGGCCTGCGCGACACGTCGTGGATCGCGGTGGGCTACCTGCTCGCTTCGGCGACCGTCGTCCCGGTGTACGGCCGGATGGGCGACCTGCGCGGGCGGCGCGAGATGCTGTTCGTCGCGCTCGGCATCTTCGCGCTCGGCTCGGCGGCCTGCGGGCTCGCGCAGTCGCTGCCGCAGCTCCTCGCGGCGCGCGTGCTGCAAGGCCTGGGAGGCGGCGGGCTGATGACGCTCTCGCAGGCGCTGATCGGCGAGCTGGTGCCGCCGCGCGAGCGGCCGCGCTTCCAGGGCTACTTCGCCACGGTGTTCACCTCGGCGAGCATCGGCGGGCCGGTGCTCGGCGGCATCGTCGTCTCGCATGCGAGCTGGCGATGGCTCTTCCTGGCCAATCTGCCGCTCGCCGCGTTCGCGGCCTGGCGCATCGCCCGGCTGCCGAAGAGCGAGCGGCATGTGCAACCCGGCCACCGGGCCGACGTTCCAGGGCACGTACTGTTCGCGATCGGCTCGGTGAGCGCGCTCTTCTGGTTCACCTCCGTCGGGCATCGCTTCGCCTGGAATTCCGCCGCCAGCCTCGCGCTCGTCGGGAGCGCGGCCATCGCGCTCGGCGCGCTCTACCGCCACGAGCACCGGCATCCGTCGCCCTTCCTGCCGGTCGACCTGCTGCACGAGCGCACGATCGGCTCGACGACCCTCGTCATCCTGCTTTTCGCCGCCTGCCTCTTCGCGATGGTGTTCTTCCTGCCGATCTACCTGCAGATCGGGCACCATGTGAGCGCGCAGTACGCCGGCCTGCTGCTCCTGCCGATCACCGGCGGCATGGTGATCGCCGCCGTCACCTCCTCGCAGGTCCTGCGCCGCACCGGCCGGCCGCGCTGGATCCCGGTGACCGGGCTGTCGCTCTCGGCCGTGGCGCTGTTCCTGCTCGGCATCCTGCCGGCGCACATGGGTCTCGTCATCGTGCTCGGCTTCCTGTGCGGCCTCGGCTTCGGCTGCGTCATGCCGACCATCCAGGTGACGGTGCAGACGATCGCGGGGCGCGAACGCCTCGGCGTGGTCATGGCGCTGAACGGTCTTGCCCGCGCCACCGGCGGCGCAGCGGGGGCGGCGCTCTTCGGCGCGGTCGTCTTCGCGCTGATTCCGGGCGTCGATCGCAGTACGCTGCTCCAGGCGGCGAAGCAGACCTCGGACGTCGCGCCGGTGATCGAGGCGTTCCATCGCGCGTTCCTCGTCGCCTCGCTGGTGGCGGCGCTCGCCGCGGCGATCGCCACGCGCATGCCGTCACGCTCGCTTTGGAAGAGTTGAAGAGGCGCGGCTTGCGCGCCCTGCGTAGGCCGAATTCCGGCGGGCGGAGTGGCCTAGCTGCGCCGCAGGAACTGCGGCACGGACTTCGTCATGTCGGGCTCGGACGAGAGGCGGCCGTTCTTGCGCCGTTGCGCCTCACGGCCGATTTGGCCTATCAGCCTGGCATAGGTCCAGCCCGCGCCGCAACTGGAGCAGGCGTATTTCATGTACGGGCCGGCGCGCTCGCCGGGCGGCGGCTTGAAATCGGTTCCCTTGCAGCCCGGGCATTCCGCCCGGATGTTCCCCACTCGCAGTTCCATGCGGCGAGCCTAGCGGAAGGCCGCAAACGGCCGACAGGAAGGAATCCCTATTTGGCCCAGGAATCACGAAGCGTGACGGTGCGGTTGAAGCCGCCGGCCGGATCGACGATGAAGTAGCCGTGGCGCTCGAACTGGAAGCTCTCCCCGGCGCGCGCCGCGCCGAGCGAGGGCTCGAGCTGCGCGCGCACGCTGCGCATCGAATCGGGATTGAGGTCGGCGAGGAAATCGTGCTCCGTCCCCGGCTGCGGGACGCTGAAAAGCCGGTCGTAGAGGCGCACCTCGGCCGCGTGCGCGCGCGCGGCGCTCACCCAGTGAATGTTGCCCTTGACCTTGTACTGGTCGGCGCCCGGCGTGCCGGAGCGCGAGTCGGGGTGGTACGTGCAGCGCACCACGCCGTTCTCCATGCCGAGGCACTTCACCACGTAGCCGAAGCGCAGCCGCACTTCGTTCCCCGGATAGAGGCGGAAGTAGCCCTTGGGAGGCGATGGCTGGTAGTCCTCGCGCTCGATCCACAGCTCGCGCGAGAATGGCGCGGAACGCTTTCCCCAATCCGGCTTCTGCGGGTGGTTGGGCAGCTGCAGCGTCTCTTCGCGGCCTTCGGGGTAGTTCTCGATCACGAGCTTCAGCGGGTCGAGCACCGCCATGCGCCGCGGCGCCACCTCGTTCAGGTGCTCGCGCATGCAGTCCTCGAGCACGGCGAAGTCGATGAGCTGGTTCGCCTTCGACACGCCGATGCGCTCGGCGAAGCGCCGGAATCCCTCCGGCGTGTAGCCGCGGCGCCGTGCGCCGGCGAGCGTCGGCATGCGCGGGTCGTCCCAGCCCGCGACATGGCCCTCGTCGACGAGCTGGATCAGCCTTCGCTTGCTCAGCACTACATAGGTGAGATTCAGGCGCGCGAACTCGATCTGGCGCGGCAGCGGGCGCTCGACGAGGCCGCCCCCGGCGAGGCGCTCGAGCAGCCAGTCGTAGAAGGGGCGCTGGTCCTCGAACTCGAGCGTGCAGAGCGAATGCGTGATGCGCTCGAGCGCGTCCTCGATCGGGTGAGCATAGGTGTACATCGGGTACAGGCACCAGCGGCCGCCGGTGCGGTGATGCTCGGCGTGCTTGATACGATAGAGCACCGGGTCGCGCAGATTGATGTTCGGCGAGCGCATATCGATCTTCGCGCGCAGCACGTGGCTGCCGTCGGCATGCCGGCCGTCGCGCATCTCGCGGAACAGGCGCAGGTTTTCCGCGGCTGCGCGGTCGCGGTAGGGCGAATCGGTCCCCGGCTCGGTGAGCGTGCCGCGGCTGGCGCGGATCTCGTCGGCGCTCTGCGAATCGACGTAGGCGTGGCCGGCCTCGATCAGGAATTCCGCGGCGCGGTACATGAAGTCGAAATAGTCGCTCGCAAAGAGCGGCGTGCCGAACTCGAAGCCGAGCCAGCGCACCGCGTCGGCGATGGCGTCGACGTACTCCTGCTCCTCCTTCTCGGGATTGGTGTCGTCGAAGCGCAGGTTGCAGTGCCCGCCGTACTCGCCGGGCAGGCCGAAGTTGAGGCAGATGGACTTGGCGTGGCCGAAATGCAGGTAGCCGTTCGGCTCGGGCGGAAAGCGCGTCACCACCTCGCGGTGCTTTCCGCAGGCGAGGTCGGCCTCGATGATCTGGCGGACGAAGTTGCTCGCCGAGGGCAGGCCGGGCTTGTTCACCCGGCAATTTTACTTGGCGAAGCTCTTCTCCAGCTCTTCGTCGACGCCGAGCAGGTAGCGCGCCAGCTCGTCGCCCAGGTCCTTCACGCGCTCGGCGGGGAGGCGGCATTGACGGCGGCCGATGCGCCGCACGTCGACCAGCTCGAGCGCGACGCTGAGGCTCTCGTAGTCGGCGCTGATCTCCACCTCGCAGAGCGGGCCGCCGGCGACGACGAGCGTCGCGCGGCGCGGCTGGCCGAAGTCGTTGCGCGCCTCGACGCGCAGCTCGTATCGCGCGCCCGCCGACCTGAGGAACTGCTCGCTGCGCTCGATGTCGGCGCCGAGCAGGACGAGCTTC
>DASQYN010000020.1:0-6523 GCA_035639215.1 Burkholderiales bacterium | reverse complement strand
CGCCGCCCGGCGCCCGCCGCCTCGGTGTATGGCGACGACGATGCCGGGCGCAATGCCGCGGTCTTGACCGCGGCCTCGGTGCTCGTGCCGGTCATCGCGCACGCCGCCGAGCTCACCGTGCTCTTCACGCGCCGCACGCCGCACCTGCGCCGCCATTCGGGCCAGGTGAGCTTTCCGGGCGGCCGCGCGGAGCCACAGGACCCGACGCCGGAGTTCACGGCGCTGCGCGAGACGCACGAGGAGATCGGGCTGCCGCCCGAGCGCGTCGAGGTGCTCGCGCGCATGCCGCAGTACCTGACGCGCACCGGCTACCGGGTGACGCCGGTCGTCGGTCTCATCGCGCCGCCGCTCGAGCTCGTGCCCGACAGCCGCGAGGTCGACGAGGTGTTCGAGGTGCCGCTCGCATTCCTTCTTGATCCGCGAAACGCGCAGCGGCGGACTCGCGAGATCGAAGGCCGTACCGTGGGGTACTACGTCTTCCAGTACGAGAGCCGCGAAATCTGGGGCGCGACGGCGGGCATGCTGGTCAACCTTTATAGAATGCTCGCATGACGCAGGCCACGAGAACGTGACCCGGGCGACGAGAACGTGACCGAAGCGAGCAGAACGTGACCGTGCTGGCGATCATCGCTGCGCTCGTCATCGAGCAGTGGCGCCCGCTCGGCGAGCGGAAGCACCTGCACGGCATCCTGGACGGGATCGCGCAGCGGCTCGAGCAGGCGTTCAATGGCGGCGAGCGGCGCCAGGGCGCAGTCGCCTGGCTGGTCGCGGTCGTTCCGGTCAGTGTCGCTGCGGCGCTGCTGCATGCCGCGCTGCGCTCGGCGAGCCCGTTCGTCGCGCTGCTTTTCGACATCGCCGTGCTTTACCTCACGCTCGGCTTCCGCCAGTTCAGCCACAACTTCACGGATATCCAGCTCGCGGTGAAGGCCGGGGACATCGACCGGGCGCGCTCGCTCCTCGAGCGGTGGCGCGGCGCTTCCGGCGTCGTGCGCACTCGCGAGGAGGTGATTCGCCTCGCCATCGAGGAAGCGCTCATCGCCTCGCATCGCCATGTGTTCGGCGTGCTGCTCTGGTTCCTGATCCTGCCCGGCCCGAGCGGTGCGATCCTCTATCGCCTGGCGGACTATCTCGCCGCGCGCTGGAAGCCGCTCGGCGCTTTCGGCGATTTCGCGCAGCGCGCGTTCCATGTGCTGGAGTGGCCGGCGGTGCGCCTCACCGCCATCGCCTTCGCCGTGGTCGGCGACTTCGAGGATGCGGTCTATTGCTGGCGCACCCAGGCGGGCGGCTGGGCCGATCCGGACGCGGGCATCGTACTCGCCGCGGGGGCCGGTGCCATGGGCGTGCGCCTCGGCATGCCGGTACAGGACGTCGAAGGGATGCAGCCGCGTCCGGAGCTCGGGGTCGGCGAGCCCGCCGAAGGGCCGTTCCTCGACAGCACCGTCGGCATGCTGTGGCGCGCTGTCGTCGTGTGGATCTTCGTCCTGCTTCTCATCACCGTGGCGCGGCTACTCTAGCTCTCGCGATAGGCGCCGCACTTCCAGCATTGGGTGAACTGTCCGCCCAGGCGCTCGCCGCAGGCGCAGGTCCAGTCATCGCCGCGCGGCGGCGGCCGGAAGAGCAGCTGCTCGGCGCGCGCCGCATCGCCCGCATCAAGCAGCCACAGCTCGGCCTGGCATTCCGCGGGGGGCAGGTCGCCCATGGCGGAGGAGAGGTACTCGTTCTTCACCACGGCGCGGATACCTTCCGCCGCGAGGACGTTCTTCGCATGGTGCACCGCCGCCAGGTTGAAGGAGCTGTAGATGCGCTTCAAAGACCGAACAGCGCGTCGCACTTCGCCGCGCAGATGAAGTCGTTCTCGGAGAGCCCGCCGATGGCGTGGGTCACATACTCCACGCGACACTGGTTGTAGGCGACCTTCAGGTCGGGATGGTGGTCCTCGCGGTGCGAAATCCACGCGAGCGCGTTCACGAATGCCATCGTCTGGTAGTAGTTGCCGAACGGGTAGACCTTGACGAGCCTGCCGTCCTCGATGATCCAGCCCTTCAGGCGGCGCAGCAGCTCCTGCGCCTCGGCGGCGGAGTAGGGGGCGACGCCGCCCTCGCAGGGCCGGCACTTCCGGGTCGCGAGATCGCTCATCGGGCCTTCCTCATTCGCCGGCCTCATTTCGCCTCCAGCCTGGCGATGCGCATCGCCGCCGGCGGATGGGAGTCGTAGAAGGCGGAGTGCAGCGGGTCGGGGGTGAGCGTCGCCGCGTTGTCCTTGTAGAGCTTCACGAGCGCGTGCACGAGATCGCGCGAGTCGGCGTGCAGCCGCGCATACGCGTCCGCCTCGAACTCGCGGCGGCGCGAATAGAGGCTGGTGAGCGGATGCAGGAAGAACAGGAACTCCGGCACCACCAGCATGAAGAGCGCGAGCGCCGCGGCGGTGCCCGGCGTACGCATGCCCAGCCCCGAGTAGAACCACGGCTCGTCGATGATGCGGCCGAGCACGAAGAGGCCGCCGAGCGTGAGCGCGGCGCTGAGCGCGAGCATCTTGACGATGTGGTGCAGCTTGTAGTGCCCGAGCTCGTGGGCGAGGACCGCCTCCACTTCCGCCGGTTCGAGGCGGTGCACCAGCGTGTCGAAGAGCACGATGCGCTTGCCGGCGCCGAAGCCGGCGAAGAAGGCGTTGCCGTGGCTCGAACGCTTGGAGCCGTCCATGACGTAGAGGCCGCTCGACTTGAAGCCGCAGCGCGCCAGCAGCCGCGTGACCCGGCTCGCCAGCTCGCCCTCGGTGACCGGCGTGAGCTTGTTGAAGAGCGGCAGGATCACCGGCGCGAAGATGAGCTGGAAGAGCAGGGTGAAGGCGGTCAGCACGGCCCAGACATAGAGCCACCAGTGCTCGCCCATCCTTTGCATCAGCCAGAGCACTGCCAGGATGAGCGGCACGCCGAGCGCCAGCGCCACCAGCGTCTGCTTGGCGAGATCGGCGAGGAACAGGCCGACGCTCATGCGGTTGAAGCCGAAGCGGCTCTCGATCACGAAGGTCCGATAGAAGGCGAGCGGCAGCGAGACCGCCGCCTGGACGAAGAACACGCTCAGCAGCAGCGCCGTACCGTGCGCGAGCGAGCCGGGCGAGAAGGCCGCCGACCACGCGTCGGACAGCGCCTGCAGGCCGCCGCCGAGCGTGAATGCCAGCACGAGCGCGGCGCCGACCAGGACGTCGACCATGCCGAGGCGTGTCTTCGCCACCGTGTAATCGGCCGCCTTCTGATGCGCCGCGAGCGGAATCGCGCCGGCGAAAGTGCCCGGCACGGCGCCGCGGTGGGCAGCGACGTGACGCACCTGCCGCTGCGCGAGCCACAGGCGCGTGGCCGTGGCAAGGAGCAGTGCCGCGAGGAAGAGCCAGGTCAGGAGGTTCATGAGCGGAAGCTAGAATAAAGCATGCCTGCCGATTCTCGTTCGTTCAGCGCGGACAATCTGATCTGGATCGACCTCGAAATGACCGGCCTCCAGCCCGATGCCGACCGGATCATCGAGGTCGCCGTGCTGGTGACGAGCCCGCAACTCGAAATCCTCGCGCAGGGGCCGGCGCTCGCGGTGCACCAGCCCGAAGAGGTGCTCGCCGCGATGGATGCCTGGAACCGCAGCACGCACGCCAAGACCGGCCTCGTCGAGCGCGTGCGCGCCTCGCGGCTTTCGGAAGCCGAGGCGGAGCGGCGCGTCCTGGAATTCCTCGAAGCGCACGTCCCGGCCAACGCCTCGCCGATGTGCGGCAACTCGATCTGCCAGGACCGGCGATTCCTCGCGCGCTGGATGCCCCGGCTGGAAGCCCACTTCCACTACCGCAACCTCGACGTCTCGACGCTCAAGGAGCTGGTACGCCGCTGGAAGCCCGACGTGATGAAGGGGTTCAGCAAGGAGGGCAAGCACGAGGCGATGGCCGACATCCTCGAGTCGATCGAGGAGCTCAAGTTCTATCGCCGCAGCGTGATGACGATCTAGCAGGATAGGGCCGCACCCCTTTTCCTGCTTGCGTCCTACTCGACCTCCACGATGCACTCGATCTCCACGGGAATGCCCATGGGGAGCGACCCCATGCCGACCGCCGAGCGGGCGTGCTTGCCGCGGCTGCCGAAGACCTCGACGAACAGGTCGGAGCAGCCGTTGATCACCTTCGGATGATCCTGGAACTCGGGCACGGCGTTCACCATGCCGAGCACCTTGACCATGCGCTGCACCTTGTCGAGCGAGCCGAGCTCGGCGCGCATGACGGCGAGAAGGTCGAGCCCCACCGTTCGCGCGTGCTGGTAGGCCTGCTCGGCGGTGAATTCGCGACCGACCTTGCCGCAGGGCCGCTTGCCGTCGGCGCCGGCGCGCGGGACCTTGCCGGCAAGAAAGAGGAGATTGCCCGCTCTTACCGCGTTGACGTAGTTCGCGACCGGGGACGAGACCGTGCCGAGGTCGAGCTTCAGTTCCCTGATGCGGCCTTCGGCGCTCACGGGAGCGCGACGACTTTCCCGGGGTTCATCAGATTCTCCGGGTCGAGGGTCTTCTTGATGTCGCGCATCACCTCGATCACGTCGTCGCCGAGCTCCAGGCGCATCGAGCCCATCTTGCCGAGGCCGATGCCGTGCTCGCCGGTGCAGGTGCCTTCCATCCGCAGCGCCCGCTCGACGAGGCGCTTGTTGAAGGTCTTGGCGATCTCCGTCTCCTCGGGCTTCTTCGGATCGACGAGCAGCATGAGATGGAAGTTGCCGTCGCCGATGTGGCCGAGGAGCGGCACCGGGGCGATGTAGTCCTTCACGTCATCCATCGTCTCGTTCACGCACTGGGCGAGGCGCGAGATCGGCACGCAGACGTCGGTCGACACGGCGCGCGAGCCGGGACGAATCTGCAGGCAGGCGAAATAGGCGTCATGGCGCGCCTGCCAGAGCTGCGTGCGTTCCTCCGGCCGGGTCGCCCAGACGAAATCCTTGCCGCCGTGCTCCTTGGCGATCGCCTGAACCGCTTCGGCCTGCTCCACGACCGAGGTTTTCGATCCGTGGAACTCGAAGAACACGGTGGGCGCGACGCGGTAGCTCGTCTTCTTGTAGGCATTGATCGCGGCGATCGTCTTGTCGCAGACGATGTCGCAGCGCGCCACCGGGATGCCCGACTGGATGGTCTGGATGACCGTGCGGGTGCAGCCGTCGATGGTGTCGAAGGCGCAGACGGCGGCGGACATCGCCTCCTGGACGGGATAGAGCCGCAGCGTGACCTCGGTGATGATGCCGAGCGTGCCTTCCGAGCCAACGAAGAGGCGCGTCAGGTCGTAGCCGGCGGCCGACTTCTTCGCGCGCTGCGAGGTCTGGATCACCCGCCCGTCGGCGAGCACCACTTTCAGCGACAGCACGTTTTCTCGCATTGTGCCGTAGCGCACCGCGTTGGTGCCCGAGGCGCGCGTCGACGCCATGCCGCCGAGCGTCGCGTCGGCGCCGGGGTCCACCGGGAAGAACAAGCCGGTGTGCTTGATGTGCTCGTTCAGCTGCTTGCGCGTAACGCCCGCCTGCACCACCGCGTCGAGGTCCTCCTCGTGCACGGCGAGCACCTTGTTCATCTGCGAGAGGTCGATCGAGACGCCGCCCTGCACCGCGAGGATGTGGCCCTCGAGCGAGGTGCCGACGCCGAAGGGAATCATCGGCACCCGGTGGCGGCGGCAGATGTTCACGACGTCTCGCACCTCTTCCGTCGTGTGAGGGAACACCACCGCATCGGGGGGCGCATACGGGAAGTACGACTCGTCCTTGCCGTGGTGCTCGCGTACCGCGGCCGAAGTGGAGACGCGCTCGCCGAGCAGCGCCTTCAGCTCCGCCAGCACCGACTGGTCGAACTCGCGGGCCTTGTTCATGAAGTCATTTTAGTTTGATCTCGCCGTCGAAGGGCACCTTGATGCCGAGGGCCGGTATCTCGAGCGTGCACTTGGCCTCCAGGCGCTCGCTGCCCTGCAGCCTGCCGCTCATCATCGCCTTCTGCACGGCCTGCTCGATCTCGCGCTGCGAGTTGACGCCGACCATCTTCAGGAACTTGCGGATGCTCAGGTTGAACGTTTCCTGGTCCATGCCTACCTCCGGGAAAGAATGTCGTTGGCGAGCTGCTTGCCGAGCTCGACGCCCCACTGGTCGAAGCTGTTGATGTTCCAGACGACACCCTGCACGAACACCTTGTGCTCGTAGAGGGCGATCAGCCGGCCGAGGTTCCTCGGCGTCACCTTGTCGACCGAGAGGATGCTCGACGGGCGGTTGCCGGGGTATTGCCGGTACGAAACGAGCGAGGGATCGTCGGTGCCATAGGCGAGGGCGTCGGCTTGCGCCTGGAGATTCGCGCTCAGCACGTCGTTCTCCCCGACGTCGATGAAGTCGGCGGGCACGATCTGCGTCCCCTGGTGCAGCAGCTGGTGGAAGGAGTGCTGGCTCACCGTTCCTTCGGCCCCCCACAGCACCGGCGCGGTGGCGTAGTCGACCTCGCGGCCGGCGCGGTCGACGCGCTTGCCGTTCGACTCCATT
>DASQYN010000019.1:0-2382 GCA_035639215.1 Burkholderiales bacterium | reverse complement strand
GTCTCCGAGACAGTCGTGGCCTTTCCGCCCAGGCCGAACCGTCCCCGCGGAGCGACTGTTCGTCTGAAAACGGCTCGTCGGTTGGGGGCTGCCGATGCGGGCCGCGGGAAACGCCGTCCAATACGGGCGGCAAGTTCACATAATAAGTAGTCGATTGCGGGAGCGCGCAGAAGGCGGTGCCGGTGGCGAGGCGCGGGTGCGCGGTCCGGTAATCGACTCTTGCCGGGTGGCCCCGGGGGATTGCTCCCCCGGGGCTCCCACGGATCCGGACGTGCGGGACTACCGCATCCGGCTCGTCGGCACGCGGGTTTGCTACGTGGCGTACCGGCGCGTGATGCGCGGTGGCGGGAGCGGAAAACGCTCCAGCAAGTCGAGCAGTCGCTGCCAGTCGACGTACCCGGTGTTGGAGCGGCGAGAGAGCCACTTACGCCAGGCATGTCGTGTTTCTCGGAAGAAGCGGGCGAGCGCCAGGTAATTCGACGTGACGCCGAAGTAGCCGTAGTGCCCGCGAAGCTTCTGCGCGAGAGCTTGCTGCTGCGCGCGTAGCGGGTCGTGCCGGTGGGCACGACACCACTGGCGCACTCGGTGTAGCGAGCGGCTGAATCGGTCTTTGGCCGTCCGCTGCTTGACAATCCGCTTGCCGGAGCGAGCGACTCCCCAGTAGTGGGTGAAACCCAAGAAGTCGAAAGTTTCGGGCCCGGCCGGGTTGCCCCGGTCGCGGCGTCGAAAGTCGAGCAACCTGGTCTTGTCGGGATGCAGCGTAAGGCCGTACTTGCCGAATCGCTTCGGCAGGACGTCGAAAACACGACGTGCGTCGTCTGCCCGCGAAAAGACCAGGACAAGATCGTCCGCATAGCGCACAAGCCGTGCGCGGCCTTTCAGCCGCGGCAGCACGTCGCGATGGAACCACTCGTCGATGACTTCGTGCAGGTAGATGTTCGCAAGGCAGGGCGAAACAACCCCGCCCTGTGGCGTTCCGGCCTCGGGAAGCACAAGACTTCCCGCTTCCATCACGCCCGCGTTCAACCACTTTCCGATGGTACGCAGCAGGACGCCGTCCCGTACCCTGCGGCGGACAATTCGTAGAAGGTGTTCGTGGTCCAGGGTGTCGTAAAACTTTCGGACGTCGACCTCCAGGACCCAGCCGCCGCCTACCGGCATCGTCGCGTCGCGCACCGCTTCGAGCGCTTGGTGCGCCGAGCGCCGCGGACGAAAGCCGTACGAGCACTCCAAGAAGTCCTGCTCGTAGATGGCTTCGAGCACCATCGCGACTGCACGTTGCAGTACCTTATCCTCGAAGGTCGGAATCCCGATGGGACGCGTCTGCGTTCCATCGCTGCCCTTCGGGATGTGCACCCGCCGGACGGGGGGCGCACGGTATCGGCCGGACTTGAAGCGGTCGAGCAGCGACTGGAGGTTCGACTCCAGCTCGGTTGCGTACGCCTCGCCCGTCAGTCCGTCGATGCCGGTTGCTCCGTCTTTGCGCGTGCGCCGGTACGCCTCGTGCAGCCATGCGATGTCGATGTGGTGGGCGAGCGTCGTGAATGCCCGCTGCCGATGTTGCCTCGCCGATTCTGCTATCTGTTGAAGTTTCGTCGAGACGGTTGGTGAGCTCAGGGTCTCTCCCATCTTTCCCTCCGACAGTTCCGCGTTCCGGTGCCGCCCTTTGCTCGGCAGGGTCCCTTGGGTCGGTTCCCCTGCGTCTTCGCTCCTATTGCGGCACTCCGACTTCTCGTGGCCCCGGCGTCGCTCACTTCTCGCTCTGCTCCACCGTTCCGGCTGTCGCCGGAGGTCACGAGACCTCCCAGGTTTCTGGGCAACCCTTGTGCACGTGCGCCGGTCTGAAGACCCCGGTGGAGGGAGCCGGTCGGGACCCCGGGCTGGCTGCCCTGTGCTTTGACCGGCTCCTTTCGCCTTCCGCCTCGTCCACGGCGTCGGCCTCCACTTGGTTTGCGGCTCTCGGGGCTCGATGCCGCCGCCCATGCACCCGCTGTTTACGCTTCGCAGCCGCCCTCACGAGCGGACCACGCAAAACTCGCTTCCGACTGGCGGTCCCCGCCTTGTCGGTCGGGACTCTCACCCGCGGGTCACACTGAAAGTTTCATGCTGCTACATCGCAATTCCCTTTCTCCAGACTTTCCTGGCGCAAGAACGAAGCCGCTACGCGGCGGCTGTGAGGGCAGCAAGCGCCAGGGCCTGACCTGCGGCGCTTTTGGTGGCTCCCTTGGACCGGCGTTGCCCTGACCGGCAGCGCCGAAGGAGGCCACCATGGACCAAAGCATCAAACAACTGGGTCAGGACCTGGCGTTGGCAAGATACGCGAAGAGTACGCAGAGAAAGTACCTGCGGACCGCGGAGCATCTGGCAGGTCGGTTTGGGCGG
>DASQYN010000018.1:0-7671 GCA_035639215.1 Burkholderiales bacterium | reverse complement strand
ACCGCGGCGCGAGCGGCCGCGCCCACGTCATCGCCGCCAAGGCGGGGCTTGCCGGGATGACGAAGGCGCTCGCGCTCGATCTCGCGCCGCAGGGCATCACGGTGAACTGCGTCGTGCCGGGGACCATCGAAAGCCAGCGCGGGCTGCCCGGCGTTCCCGAGCGCCCGGACCATCGCCGGCTGCCACCGCCGATCGGGCGCCGCGGCGAGCCGGAGGAGGTGGCCGCCATGGTGCGCATGTTGAGCGGCCCGGACGCACGCTACGTGACCGGCCAGGCGATCCATGTAAACGGCGGCGGATACATGCCGTGACGATCTCTCCGGTCATGGCGCGGCTGAGCGCGTACATCGCTCGCGCGCTGCGCAAGCCGCTGCCGCCGGCGGTTGCCGAGAAGACCAAGCACCATCTGCTCGACACGGTGGCAGCCATGGTTTCCGGCGCCCGCCTCGCGCCCGGGAAGAAGGCGATCGCCTTCGCGCGCGCCCGCGGTGGTGTGCGCGAAGCATGCGTTGTCGGCGCTGGTCTGGTGACCTCGGCGGAGAACGCCGCGCTCGCGAACGGCATGCTGGCGCACGCGGACGAGACCGACGACTCGCACGCGGCTTCGCTCACGCATCCCGGCTGCGGCATCGTCCCGGCGGCCCTGGCCATGGCGGAGCGCGAAGCGCGCGACGGGCGCGCGCTGCTGCGCGCGGTGGCCCTGGGCTACGACATCGGCTGCCGGCTCACCCAGGCGCTCGATGCCTACCAGTTCCGCGAAGACGGCCACTCGACGCACAGCTTCGGCCCGATGTTCGGCGCGGCGGCGGCGGCCGGCGCGCTCGCCGGCCTGAATCAGACGCAGACCCGGCATCTTCTCTCGTACACGGCGCAGCAGGCGTCGGGCGTCTCCTGCTGGATGCGCGACGAGGAGCACATCGAGAAGGCGTTCGATTTCGGCGGCATGCCGGCGAGAAGCGGCGTCGCGGCGGCGCTCATGGTGGCGCACGGTTTCACCGGCGTGGAGGACGTGCTTTCCGGCGAGCGCAGCTTCTTCGTCGCCTACGGCCGAAAGCCAGATCCGGAGAAGCTGGTCGCCGGACTCGGCGAGGCCTACGAGGTGATGAACACCAACATCAAGCGCTGGTCGGTCGGCTCGCCGATCCAGGCGCCGCTCGACGCCTTGGCGGAGCTGATGAAGCGAGGCGAGTTCAGGGCCGCGAATCTGGTCCGAATCGTTGTTCGGGTCGCGCACCAAGGCGCCAATACCACGGACAATCGCGCGATGCCGGACATCTGCATGCAGCATCTCTGCGCCGTGATGCTGCTCGATGGCACGGTGACCTTCAAGGCAGCGCACGATGAGAAGCGCATGCGCGATGCGCGCGTGCTCGCCCTGAGAAAGCGGGTTCAGCTGGTGGGTGACGACGAGCTGACGCGCGCCATGCCGAGCCGCGAAGGCATCGTCGAGCTGGAGCTCGCCGACGGACGCCGCCTCACGCAGCACACGAAGGCGGTGCGCGGCACGGCGGAGAACCCGATGCGCCGTGCCGAAGTGCAGGCAAAGGCGTACGATCTCGTCGCGCCGGTGCTCGGCACGGCACGCGCCCGCCGGCTTTGCGAAGCCATCCTGAACGTCGAGACGATCCGCGACGTTCGCGAACTGAGACCGCTGCTAAAGGAGAAGCGATGAGCCGCATCGTGCATCTTGCGCTCAAGGTCGACGACCTCGAGCGCACCACCCAGTTCTACCGCGAGGTGTTCGGCTTCGCCGAGATGAACACCGACAAGGTGCGCGACCATACGTCGCGGCACCTGAGCGACGGGACCATCGACCTCGCGCTCATCCAGTACGACGCGGGAACGCAGTCCGCCGAATCGAAAGCCGCCGGGGAAGGGCCGTGCATCCACCATTTCGCCGTGGAGGTGTCCGATCTGGTCGCGGCCGAGAAGCGCATCCGCTCCCTCGGCTGCGAGGTCATCAGCGACCCCGGCGTCGTGCCGGTCAAGTTCCGTGCGCCCGGCGGGACCGTCTGCGAGCTGGTCCCCGAAGGACGCTACAAGAAGCCGCGGCCGAAGAAGGCCGCCGCGGCGCGAAAAGCCGCCAAGAAAAAGAAGAAGTAATGCGTCGCCGCTCCCCGGACTTCTGGTCCGGGCTCGCGCTCGCCACGCTCGGCGGCTATATCGTGCTCCGGGCGCGCGGCTGGGACTACATGACGCCGGAGGGCCCGGGTCCGGGCTTCTTTCCTCTCTGGTACGGCCTCGCGATCCTCGGGCTCGCCCTCTATCTGGTCGCCTCCCCGGGCCTCGCGCGGGTCGATTGGCGAGGCAGCGGCCGGGCCTTCGCCACCTGGGCGGCGATCGCCGCCTGTGTCGCCGCTCTCAAATGGCTCGGCTTCGTCGTCGCCTTTGCCGCGCTGACGTTCTTCCTGGTCGCGGTGATGTACCGCAAGCCGGTTCGCACGGCGGCCGTGGTGGCATTCGCCGTCGCTGCCGCGTTCTACGTCGTCTTCCCGCTCGCCCTCGGCGTGCCGCTTCCCTGAATGGACGTCCTGCACGGCCTGCTGCACGGTTTCGCCATCGCGCTGCAGCCCGCGAACCTGCTGTGGTGCTTCGTCGGCGTCTTTCTCGGCACGATCGTCGGCGTGATGCCGGGGCTCGGCCCGCCGGCGACCATCGCCATGCTGCTGCCGCTCACCTTCCTGATGCAGCCGGCCGGAGCGATGATCATGCTCGCCGGCATCTATTACGGCGCGAAGTACGGCGGCTCGACCACCTCCATCCTGCTCAACGTGCCGGGCGAGTCCGCCTCGGTCGTGACCTGCCTCGACGGCTACCAGATGGCGCGCAAGGGACGCGCGGGCGCGGCGCTCGGCATCGCCGCCATCGCCTCGTTCGTGGCGGGCACGGTCGGCGTGATCGGCCTGATGCTCGTCGCGCCGCCGCTCGCGCGGTTCGCGCTCGCGTTCAGCTCGCCCGAGTACTTTGGCCTGATGGCGCTTGGCCTCGCCATGGTCGTGCTGCTCGCCGGCCGCTCGCTCGCCAAGGCGCTGCTCTCGATGCTGGTCGGCCTGTGGCTCGCCGGCATCGGCACCGATCTCTTCACCAGCGTGTCGCGTTTCACCTTCGGCCAGCTCGAGCTTCTCTCCGGCATCGATTTCGTGGTGGTCGCGATCGGCGTGTTCGCGCTCGGGGAGGTGCTGGCGAACGTCGAGGCGCCGGACGAGGGCCGTGTGCTGCCGGTTCCGAAAGGCCTGCGCAACCTGCTGCCGACCGGACAGGACCTGCGCGATTGCCGCTTCGCGTTCGTCAATGGCTCGGTGGTCGGCTTCCTGGTCGGTGTGCTGCCCGGGGCCGGCTCGACGATCGCGTCCTTCATCTCCTACGGCATCGAGAAGGCCTTCTCGCGGCGCCGCGAGCAGTTCGGCACCGGCGTGATCGAAGGCGTGGCGGCGCCGGAAGGCGCGAACAATGCGGAGACCGGTGGCGCGCTCGTGCCGCTGCTGACGCTCGGCATTCCGGGGTCGGGCACGACCGCGATCCTGCTGGCGGCGCTGGTGCTCTGGGGCTTCAGGCCGGGGCCGCTCTTCCTCTCCGACAACCCGTCGCTCTTCTGGAGCCTGGTCGCGAGCATGTATATCGGCAACGTGATGCTGCTCGTGCTCAACCTGCCGCTCGTGCCGCTCTTCGCCCAGGTGCTGCGCGCGCCCGCCTATGTGCTCTACCCGGTGATCGTCGGCATTTCGATGGTCGGCGTGTACGCGGGGGGCAGCAGCCTGTTCGACGTCGCGCTGCTCGCCGGGTTCGGACTGCTCGGCTACCTGATGCGCAAGCTCGACTATCCCTCGGCGCCGCTCATCCTCGGCCTCGTGCTCGGCGGCGCAATGGAGCGGGCGCTTCGCCAGTCGCTCATGATGTCGAGCGGGCACCTGTCCATCCTCGTCACTAGGCCCATCGCTGCGACGATGCTATGTTTGGCGGTGCTGCTGCTGGCAGTGCCGCTTTTTGCCCGGCTCAACGCCTGGCGCTTGCAGGCCATGGAGGAGGAGAAATGAAGAAAACAGGCGTGCTGTTGGCGGCGCTCTGCGCGCTCGCCGGCGGGGAGGCGAGCGCATTCCAGCCGACCCGCCCCGTGGAAGTCGTCGTACACACCGGGCCCGGCGGCGGCAGCGACCTGCTCGCCCGCTCGGTGGCGACCATGATGGAGAAGGAGAAGCTGCTCCCGGTGCGCATGCAGGTCGTGAACAAAACCGGCGGCGGCGGCGCAGTCGCCGCGGCCTACCTCGCGGAGAAGAAGGGCGACGAGAACACGATCGGCTTTTTCACCGGGGTCTGGCTCACCGGTCCGCTGGTCAGCGACAAGGCGAAGGTGACGCTGCGCGACCTGCAGCCGATCGCGCGTCTCGTGCTCGAGCCCGCGCTGATCGCCGTCAAGGCCGATTCGCCGTACAAGACGCTCAAGGACTTCATCGAGGCGGCGAAGCAGAAGCCGGGCGAGCTAAAGCAGTCGGGCGGCTCGATCACCAGCCGCGACAACGTGGTGCGCCAGCTCCTGCAGCAGGCGACCGGCGCGCGCTGGGCGTTCATCTCGTTCCCGGGCGGCGGCGAGCGCATCGCCGCGCTGCTCGGCGGCCATGTGCAGATGATGGTCATCGAGCCGGAGGAAGCCGGCCAGCACATCCGCGCCGGCAACCTGCGCGTGCTCGCGCAAGTGACGGAAAAGCGCCTCGCCGGCTTTCCCGACGTACCGACGCTCAAGGAGGCCGGCTTTGACGTGCCGGTGGTGCCCCAGGTGCGCGGCGTGGTCGCGCCGCCCGGGATCCCGGCCGATGAGGTCGCCTATTGGGAGGACGTGTTCCGCAAGCTCACCCAGACGGCGTCCTGGAAGAAGTTCCTCGCCGACAACCAGTTCGAGGACGGCTACCAGAACGCCGCCGAGCTGACCAAGTTCTACGACCAGTTCACCGACCAGATGCGCGGCATCCTCAAGGAAGCCGGCGTGAAGGTCGTGCGCTGACTAGAACGAGCGCGGCAGGCCGAGCACGTGCTCCGCGACGTAGGAGAGGATCAGGTTCGTGGAGATCGGCGCGACCAGGTAGAGCCGGTTTTCCCGGAATTTCCTCTCCACGTCGTATTCCGCCGCGAAGCCGAAGCCGCCGTGGGTCTGCAGGCAGACGTTCGCCGCCTCCCATGACGCCTTGGCGCACAGGTGCTTGGCCATGTTGGCTTCCGCGCCGCAGGCTTTCTTCTCATCGAAGAGGCCGGCCGCCTTGTAGCGCATGAGGTTGGCGGCCTCGATTTCCATGTAGCTCTCGGCGATCGGAAACTGGATCCCCTGGTTCTGCCCGATCGGCCGGTCGAAGATCACTCTTTCGGCGGCGTAGCGCGAGGCTTTCTCCACGAACCAGTAGCCGTCGCCGATGCACTCGGCGGCGATCAGGATGCGCTCGGCATTGAGGCCGTCCAGGATGTAGCGGAAGCCCTTGCCCTCCTCGCCGATCAGGTTCTCGACCGGCACCTCGAGGTTGTCGATGAACACCTGATTGGTCTCGTGGTTGACCATGTTGCGGATCGGCCGGACTTCCAGCCCTTTGCTCTTGGTATCGACGAGGAAGATCGACATTCCCTCGCTCTTGCGCTTGACCTCGGCAAGGGGCGTCGTGCGGGTCAGCAGGATCATCAGCTCGGAATGCTGCAGACGCGAGGTCCAGACTTTCTGGCCGTTGACGACGTAGCGGTCGCCCTTGCGCACGGCGACGGTCTTGATCTTCGTCGTATCGGTGCCGGCGCCCGGCTCGGTGACGCCCATTGCCTGCAGGCGCAGCTCGCCCGAGGCGATCCTGGGCAAGTACTGCTTCTTTTGCGACGCGGAGCCGTGACGAAGCAGGGTGTTCATGTTGTACATCTGGCCATGGCAGGAACCGGCGTTGCCGCCGGAGCGGCTGATCTCCTCCATGATCACCGAGGCTTGCGTGAGCGAGAGTCCGGAGCCGCCGAATTCCTCGGGAATGAGCGCCGACATCCAGCCGGCCTGGGTCAGCGCTGCGACGAAAGCCTCCGGATAGGTGCGCTTTTCGTCGACCGCCTGCCAATAGGCCGAATCGAACCGGCGGCACAGATCCCCGACCGCCCCGCGCAGCTCGGCATGGTCGTCTCGTCCGACGTTCATCGCTTCGCCTTCAGGTGCGCCGAGGCTTCTTCGTCCACGCGGTGCCAGATCTCCTCGGCCATCGGAGCGCGCGCCTCCTCGAGGATGTGGCCGACGAGGCCCACCGCTCGCGCCATGACGCCGAGACCGCGCACGCAGCGCCAGTCGAGGCCGAGCTCGCAGGCGAGGGCGCCGATCGCGCCCGTCGCGTTCAGGGTGAGCTTCTTCCGAGCGGCGATGTCCTCCATGAGACGGCAGTACTTGCCGTAGAAGCCGGTCTCGCGCGCGATCTCGAACAGCCGCACGGTGCGGGGGTCGACCGGCTTGTGGAGCGGGTGACCGAGACCCGGCACCCGCGGATAGCGATCGAGGAGCGCGGCGATGTCCGGGGCGCCGTTAGCGAATGCCTCGCTGCAGAGCCTGGCAACCCCTTCCATGGAGCCGACGAACACGCTGCCCAGGCCGAGCAAGCCGCCGGCGACGGCGGCCTGCATGGCCTCGGGCGCACCGAGGTAGGTGAGCCGGGCGACCAGCGCACTCGGAGTGACGCCGTGCTCGACCAGCGTCACCACCATCGCGTTGAAAAGCTTCGATTCGCGAGCCTCGGGGACGCGGCCGGCAAGCTCGAGAAATGCCATGTCGCCCAGGTTCAGGTGGCCCAGGATCTCGCCCGGCAAGTCCTTGCCGCGGACCACGATTCGGTCGACCGCGGACCATGCGATATCCGAGCGGAGAGCCTTCGGTTTCCGTTTGTCGTGCTTCGGCGACGCTTTTGTCTCTTTGTCCAATTGTTCCGTCCTATGCATTATTTCACTTAAAGAACCGTCAGTAAATGCAAGACTTATAAGAAGAAGCTCGGTTTCAGGAGGAGTCCCGAGTGGCAAACGAGACAAGCTCAGGACCGGTCGCGCCAAGGAGCGGACCGGTCAAAGTCCTCGTCATCGACGACAGCAACACCATCCGGCGCAGCGCGGAAATGTTCCTTCGCCAGGCCGGCTATGAGGTGATTCTCGCCGAAGACGGCTTCGACGCGCTGGCGAAGATCTCCGACCATCAGCCGCGGGTCATCTTTGTCGACATCATGATGCCGCGCCTGGACGGCTACCAGACCTGCGCGCTCATCAAGCAGAACCCGAAGCTCAAATCGACGCCGGTGATCATGCTGTCCAGCAAGGACGGCGTCTTCGACCGCGCGCGCGGCCGCCTGGCCGGGTCGGACCGCTACCTCACCAAGCCCTTCACCAAGGAGGGGCTCATCGAGGTGGTCAACGAGTACGTCAAACCTGCTTCCGTCTCCAATTGAAAGGCGCTGCCATGGCAATTTCCAAGATCCTCATCGTCGACGACTCTCCCACCGACCGACAGTACCTGAGCGACATGCTGTCCAAGAACGGGTTCAAGGTCTCGACCGCCGAGAGCGCCGAGGACGCGATGGCCAAGCTGCGGCAGTCACGTCCTGACCTCGTGCTGATGGACGTTGTCATGCCGGGACAGAACGGCTTCCAGGCGACCCGCGCCTTGAGCAAGGACGAGAGCACGAAGAG
>DASQYN010000017.1:0-2061 GCA_035639215.1 Burkholderiales bacterium | reverse complement strand
GTGCTCTCCACGAGGCCCGCCAGCTTCAGGATCTGCGCGAAGGTACCGCCGGCGGCCACCTTCACCTCCGCCATGTCTTGCGGCAGCTCGCCGCGCCGGAAGCGGCGCTCGAAGTCGGCTTCAGCGTCCTGCGCCGCCCTGGCGCTGTGGAAGCGCGTGACGATCTCCTTCGCGAACGTCACTTTGATGTCGCGCGGATTACGCCCCTCCGCCACCTCGCGCCGCCAGCTGCCCACCGTCTGCAGCGACTCGAAGGAAAGCAGCTCGATGTAGCGCCACATCAGCTCGTCGGAGATCGACATCAGCTTGCCGAACATCTCGCCCGGCGGCTCGGTGATGCCCACGTAGTTGCCGAGCGACTTGGACATCTTCTCGCCGCCGGCGATGCCTTCGAGCAAGGGCATGGTGACGATGCACTGCGGCTCCTGGCCGTAGGCTCGCTGCAGCTCGCGGCCGACGAGCAGGTTGAACTTCTGGTCGGTGCCGCCGAGCTCGACGTCCGACTTCATCGCCACCGAGTCATAGCCCTGCATCAGCGGATAGAGCAGCTCATGGACGGCAATAGGCTGTCCGCTCTTGTATCGCTTGCTGAAATCGTCGCGCTCGAGGAGCTGGGCGACCGTGTAGCGCGCCGCGAGGCGGATCATGCCTTCGGCGCCGAGCTTGTCGGACCAGGTGGAGTTGAACAGGATCTCGGTGCGCTGCGGATCGAGAATCTTGAACACCTGCTCGCGATAGGTCTGCGCGTTCCTGAGAATTTCATCGCGCGTGAGCGGCGGGCGAGTCTGGTTCTTGCCCGTCGGGTCGCCGATCATGCCGGTAAAGTCGCCGATCAGAAACTGCACCTGGTGCCCGAGCTCCTGGAAGTGGCGCAGCTTGTTGAGCACCACCGTATGGCCGAGGTGCAGATCGGGCGCCGTCGGATCCATGCCGAGCTTTACGCGCAACTGACGGCCGCTCTTCAGCTTGCGCGCCAGCTCGTCCTCGACGATCAGCTCCTCGCAACCCCGACGGATGGTCTGAATGGCCTGCTCGATGGCGGACATAATCGATTGCGGCCGGCGGGCGCTTTGCTAGACTGCGCAGGCCAATGAATAACAAGGGGATTCTAGCAGCGATCGCCGGCATCGCCGGATTTGCCGCCGTCGCTGCCTTCGCCACCATCGCGCCCGGCGGAGATAAGGCGCCGCCGCCGACAAGACCGCTCGTCGAATCGCTCGCCATCGACCCCGCGCAAGCCGTACTCGCGGCGCCGGCTTCCTATGTGCGCGAAGAGCAATTCCATCGCGGCGACACGCTGGCTGCCTTTCTCGGACGTCTTGGCATCGAAGACGCGCATCTGATGCGGCTCGTGCGCTCGCGTCAGCTGTACGCGCTGCGCACCGGTACGAGCGTGCGTGCCGAAGTGACTGCAGACGGGACGCCGGTTTCCATCAGCTTCCTCAGCGGTCGCGACACGCTCGTAACGATCGCGCCGCAAGGCGAAGACTACCGAGCGAGCGAGGCGCGCGCCCCGCTCGAGACGCGCGTGACGATGAAATCGAGCGTCATTCGCAGCTCCCTTTTTGCCGCGACCGACGCCGCGGACGTCCCCGACGGCATCGCCATGCAACTGGCCGATGTTTTCGCCGGGGACGTGGACTTCTATCGCGACCTGCGCAAGGGCGATCGCTTCACGGTCGTCTATGAGCTCTATCTGCTCCGCGGCCGTCCGGTGCGGGCGGGGCGTCTGCTCGCGGCCGAGTTCGTCAACCAGGGGCGAACCCTGCGTGCCATCCGGTACGAGACCGGTTACTACACGCCGGATGGCAAGAACCTGCGCAAGGCGTTCCTGCGCTACCCTCTCGAGTTCTCGCGCGTCAGCTCAGGCTTTGGCATGCGCCGGCATCCGATCTACGGCGGATGGCGTGCGCACAAGGGCATCGACTACGCCGCGCCGACCGGAACGAGGGTTCGTGCCGTCGCCGATGGCCTCGTCGAGTTCGCGGGAAGGAAAGGCGGCTACGGCAACGTGGTCATCCTGCGCCACAATGGCCAGTACTCCACGGTCTACGGGCATTT
>DASQYN010000016.1:0-2473 GCA_035639215.1 Burkholderiales bacterium | reverse complement strand
GCGGCGCGCAGCTCGTTGCCGCCGCCGCGCCGGTGCCACGGCTCGGCGCGCGCGATGTCCTCGCCGCGCACGCCGGGCTTGCCCGCCGCCGCCTGCACGACCGCGGCGTGGCCGCGCTCGTCGGCGGAGAGATGCTGCGCGTCCGCCTGGTTCGCGTACTTGTCGCGGTCGGCGAACTCGTTCGCCGCGATCGCCGGCAGCACGAAGCGCGCCCCGAAGCGGCGGGCGAGAAAGCCGAGCACGCGGGTGCGGAAGCCCGGGGCGAACTTCGGCTCGCGCTCGCCCGCAGCGACGAGCTTGTCGCGCCAGGTGCCGGCGTGCTCGGCCTCGGCGTGCGAGAGCTGCAGGAACAGGTCCTTGCGCACCGGATCGGCTTCGGCGTCGGCGAGCGCCTTGTAGAGCGCCGCGCCTTCCAGCTCGTCGCGCAGGTTCGCGCGGTAGCGCTCGATCTCGTCCTTCATTTGGACGCGAATCTAGCACGCGTTTGAGACCCGCTTGAGAGTGGCTCCCCGGCGCTGTTAAAGGTCTATTGCCGCAAGCGCTTTACGGTTGCCAGAGCGGCGGCGCGACGAGCGGGCTCAACGGCGGAAAGCTCGTCTCGCCGGCACTCGCGGCGACGTAGCCGCCGCCGTAACGCACGCGCTGCACCATCTGCCGGCGCCGCTCTGCCGAGGCGTACGGCGTTCCGAGCGCGATGAGCTGCTGGTCGGCCAGCTCGACCGCGCGTAAGGCTTCCGTAGGCGGGAGGTCGGTCACGACCGCGCGGATCTCGGGCGGCAGCGCGGCCACCGCCTGCTCTTCCGGCGTCGGCTGCCGGGCGCTCGGCTCGAGCGCGCTTCTCACCGGTGCTGCCCGCACGCCGAGCGTGGTCCGCCCGGTCGGTGTGTCGACCACGCCGCCGACGAACGCCGCGGCAAGCTGCTCCGGCGTCGGCCGCGCGATGCCGAGAAGATCGAAGTCGCGCCGCGCCTGCTCGAGCCTTGCTGCCGCCTGCTCCGGCGAGAGCCGGCCGCGCGGCGTGAAAGTGATCACCCGGTCGAAGCCCGCGGGCCCCGCCGCCGCGAGGCGCACCGGCGTGCCGCCGGTCAGCCCCTCGACCAGGCTGACGAAGTTCTCGGCGGAGCCCGCCAGGCTGAGCCCGCTTGGCGCGTTTTGCAGCACGATCCCCACGGAGTCCTGCGCGGCCGAAGGCGTCGTGAAGACGATAAGGAGGGATAGCAGAACTGCACTGCGTGGCAAGGTCTTCATGGGCCGATTATGAGCCTCCCCGTGCAAGCATTTACGCGCGGCATGGCGTTCCTTTGATCTAGGCCAAACGGCGTGCTCGGTCGCTCGCGCGATCGCGCTGTAGCGATGCCGCAACCGCGAGCGCCTGCCGGCACGAAATCGCCCGCCGGAATGCCGATTAATGCCTAGAGCGAAGTTGTTTGAAATTGTTAAAGTCGCCTCGTGGTAAATACGACGCAGCGGCTCCTCGGCATAGGCGTGAGGCACTTCGGGCGGGAAGAGCTAGCGCGCCGGCTGAAAACCCCGCCTGGGCTGCTCGACGCATGGATGAGCGGCAATACGTCCATGCCGGACCGCAAAGTCCTGTCGCTCGTCGACCTCATCGACGAGCTCGGTGCGCTCGGCGACCAGGCCGAGAAGTAGGTTTCGGCCGAGAAACTGGCGGGCGAAGAGTCATTCGAAGTCTCAGTCCGGCTTTTCTTGCCATAAGGCTAGCGGGCGCGGACGTGCTGCGTCCTGTCGCGAGTCCAATTGCCTGCGTTCTCGGCAATCACTTCAGCAATTCCCGGGCAATGAGCAGGCGCTGGATTTCGGAGGAGCCTTCGCCGACGCGGTAATGGCGCACATCGCGGTAGAAGCGCTCGACTGGATAGCCGCGCACGAGCCCCATCCCTCCATGGATCTGGACCGCGCGGTCAGCGACGCGGCCGACCATCTCGGAACAGTAGAGCTTGCACACGCTCGCCGCCGTGCCGACCTCCTCGCCCGCCTGCAGCCGCCGCAGCGTCTCGTAGGTATAGGCACGGGCCATGGAGAGCTCGACCTTCGAGTCGGCGAGCATCCATTGAATCGCCTGACGCTCCGCCAGCGGCTTGCCGAACGTGCTTCTTTCCTTGGCGTAGGCCACGGACATCTCGAGCAGGCGGTCGGCGGCGCCGATGCAGGAGCAGGAGACGCCGAGGCGCCCGTGGTTGAGCGATTCCATCGCAACCTTGAAGCCCTGCCCCACCTCGCCGAGCACTGCGGCTTCGGGAACGAAGCAGTTCTCGAACGTGAGCTCCGCAAGCTTGATGGCTTGCGAGCCAATCGTGTCGTCCACCCGGGTGACGGCAAGCCCCGGCGTGCCGCGCTCGACGAGGAAGGCGGTGATACCGCCCTTCGCCCGCTTCGCCGGGTCGTTCACCGCCATGACGAGCACTAGGTCGGCGCGGTGCGCGCCGCTGATGAAGTGCTTTCGACCGTTCAG
>DASQYN010000015.1:0-19692 GCA_035639215.1 Burkholderiales bacterium | reverse complement strand
CGAAGCGCGCGATCATCGGGCGTCGCCGCGAAGCGACGCCGGCGCCGCGCTTTGTTGCACCGGGTTTGCCGCTCGATCGTCCATCCGAACCATCCGTCGATTACGTCATCGTCCGTGTCATGCTCGCCCCGTATCCTGCGCGGCGCTCTTCCGAGCAAGAAAAGGAGCGCAACATGGAAAACATCCAGGCAAGACCCCGTCTTCATCCTCTCGTCGCCGGCGCCGCCGCCGCGCTGATCATCGCTTCGGCTTTGGCAGTGGCCGCCCTCGCCGGCTATCTGCCCGGGTCGAAAGCCGAGCAGAAAGAGGCGACGTCGAAACCGCCGATGCGCGTGGCCGCGGCGTGCACGGAGTGCGGCGTCGTCGTCTCCGTCACCGAGAAGACGGTGATGGGCCATGGCACCGGCATCGGCGCGGTCGCGGGCGGCGTGGCGGGCGCGGTGATCGGCCACGACATCGGCGACGGCAGCCGCGCCGGCACTGCGGTCGGCGCGGTGGTGGGCGGCGTCGCCGGCCACCAGATCGAGCGCAGCGCGCGCAGCACGAAGCGCTACGAGATCGCCGTGCGCATGCACGATGGGTCCATAAAGACAGCCGAGACTGCGAGCGCGCCGGGCTGGCACGAGGGCGACAAGGTGCGCGTGCATAACGGAGTCGTGAAGCCGCTCTAGCCAAAGCCGCGCGCCGGTCCGTTTGCTATGCTGCGCGCCGGGTCATACCGGGGAGGGCAGGCCTATGGGCAGGAGCGGGCATTCCATCGCGCGCCGGCTGGCGGCGGCGATGGCGGGGAGCTTCGCGGTTTCGTTTGCCGCCGCTGCCCTGGCGCAGAGCGAGGCGCCGGCGGCCGGCGCGAACCTGTACCTCGGCCTCGCCGTCGGGCAGTCCGACGCCGCGGACCTTTGCGCCGGGATCGCCGGCTGCGACAAGCGCGACAACAGCTTCGGCGCGTTTGCCGGCTACTGGCTGAGCCGCAATTTCGCCCTCGAGGTCGGCTACCACAACCTCGGCGAGATCACGGCGCCGGGCGGCACGTACCTCCGCTCCAACGTCTGGGAGCTGCTGGTCGTCGCGGCCTGGCCGGTCACGGGGCCGCTTTCGATCTACGGCAAGCTCGGCCCCTATCGCGGGGCGCAGACGCCGGGCGGCATCTTCGGCTCGGAAAAGAACCTGACCAACGCCGTGACCTGGGGCGTGGGCGCGCAGGTGGATCTCGCCAAGAATCTCGGCGTGCGGGCCGAGTGGCAGACCTATCCCGAGATCGGCAGCGGGCCGGTGCTGCCGAACGGCGACATCAACGTCGTGCGGCTCTCGGCGCTCTGGCGCTTCCGCTAGACGAGGCCGCGCTCGGCGAGCTCGCCCTTCACGTACGCGTAGTAGAAGGGCGCGGCGATCAGGCCGCTCAGGCCGAACGCCGCCTGCAGCACCAGCATCGAGGCGAGCAGCTCCCAGGAGTGCGCGTTGACGCGCGAGCCGATGATCCGCGCGTTGAGGAAGTACTCGAGCTTGTGGATCACCGCGAGGAAGACGATCGAGCCGAGCGCCGCGTACAGGGACGCGGCGAGGCTCACCACGACGATCAGGCTGTTGGAGATGAGGTTGCCGATCACCGGCAGCAGCCCGGCGACGAACGTCACCGCGACCAGCGCGCTCTTCAGGGGAAGCTCCACGCCGAAGAGCGGCAGCAGGACATAGAGGTAGGCGGCCGTCGCCGCGGTGTTGATCGCCGAGATGCGCGCCTGCGCGAACAGCACGCGGCGGAAGCTGTCGCCGAAGCGCTCGGCGCGGGCGAGCAGCGCCTCGGCGAGCGGGCCGCCGCGCCGCCCGGCGCGCGCATGGCGCAGCGAGAGCATCGCCCCCACCGCCATGCCGATGATGATGTGCGCGAGCGCCCGGGCGGCGCCGCCGGTGAACTCGCGCAGCTCGCGCGAATGCTCGCGCAGCCAGCGCGCGATTGCCTCGCGCAGCTCGCCGACGTTGCTCGGCACCCATTGCGCGAGCCAGGCCGGCATCGCGGTGACCGAGGCTTCCAGCACGTCGGCGACCTTGCGCAGCAGCGTCGGCACGCCGCCGCTCGACTTGAAGAGCGCCGTGCCGCCGACGATGAGCGCGCTGAGCAGCGCGATCACCAGGGCGATCAGCGCGCCGAGCGCGATCACGCGCGAGCGCTGGCCGCGCAGGCGCCGCTCGAGCGGCGGCGACATGACCTGCACCAGCTCGTAGACGAGCAGCCCCGCGAGCAGCGCCGGCAGCAGCTCGAGCCGCAGCACGAGGTACAAGGCGGCCGCCGCGAGGCCGCAGGAGGCGAGCTCGGCGCGCCGGGCGAGGGCCGCTTCGGGCATTATTCGCGTGGAGAGCGGGAAGGGTTCACGGATTGTGGCATGAAGGCCGTTGCGGCCGCGCGGGCCGGCGGTATGCTCGTCGCGTGAAGCGTTCGATGTCTGTTGCGGTCCTCGCGCTCGCCATTTTCGTTCTCGCGGCGGCGAGCCTCGCGCTGCACCGGGTCTCGAAGAAGCACGCCGAACAGCAGAAAGTGGTCGAGGTGCTGCGCGACACCACCGAGCAGCTGCGCCAGGCGCTCACGCCGCGCGCCTCGTCCTCGCTCGTCGCGCGCATCGACGAGGACCTGAAGGGCGCGGAGGCGCCGGGCGATCCCGCGCTCGCCGAGGCGGCCGAGGAATACATCGTCGGGGCGCGCGAGATCGCGCGCCGGCGCGTCGAGGTCGAGCGGCTCGAGCGCCAGGCGGCGACGAACCGGGCGGCGCTGGAAGCGCACATGACGCGCGGCGGGAGGCGCAACGACGCGTGGTTCCAGAGCGCGCTGGCACTGAAAAAACGCGTCGAGAGCGACCACTTCGAGCTCGACGTCACGCTGAAGGCGCTCGACGAGCTGCTCGCCGGGCTGCCCGAGGCCGAGAAGCGCCTGGCGCCGCATGTCGCCGCGGCGGTGCTGCTCGACGAATCCGAGCGCGAGGCGGCGCGCCGCCAGGCGCAGCTCCAGCAAAAGCGCGCCACGGCCTCGCTCGAGCGCGTGCGCGCCCTCGCGCTCCCCTAGAAAAAGGGGTCAGGACCCTTTTCCCGGCAACGCATAGCTCAGGGAAAAGGGTCCTGACCCCTTTTTCTGCGACGCAGCTTCACCCAAGCCCAAATCAGCAGGTAGAGCAGCGCCGGCACCGCGATGCCGAGCACGGCCGGCTGGATCGCCTTTTCCGGGGGCTCCTCGCCGACGGCGAGGATCGTGCCGACCTGCAGCACGACGATGACGATCCAGATCACCGTGAAAAGAAGCCAGAGCCTCTTCCAAAGCGCCATCGGCGAATTGTGACCCTGACCCCGAATTCGGGGCTTAAGCCGCGGCGGCGGCGAGGGAGATGATGAGGCGCTCGAGCTTGGCGGCGTCGGCGGCGAAGCGGCGGATGCCTTCGGCGAGCTTCTCGGTCGCCATGGCGTCCTCGTTGTGCAGCCAGCGGAAGGCCTTCTCGTCGAGCGAGAGGCGCGCCGCCGGATCGGCCTTCGCCTTTTCCGGCGACAGCCTTCTCTCGACTTCGCCTTCGGCCGAGGCGAGCTTCTGCAGCAGGTCCGGCGCGATGGTGAGCAGATCGCAGCCGGCGAGGGCGAGGATCTGGCCGGTCTTGCGGAAGCTCGCGCCCATCACCTGCGTGCGATAGCCGTGCTTCTTGTAGTAGTTGTAGATGCGCACCACCGAGGCGACGCCGGGGTCGTCCTCGACCGGGATGTCCTCGACCTTGCGCGCCTGGCGATGCCAGTCGTAGATGCGGCCGACGAAAGGCGAGATCAGCGTCACGCCCGCGTCGGCGCAGGCCACCGCCTGGGCGAACGAGAAGAGCAGCGTCATGTTGCAGTGGATGGCTTCGCGCTCCAGCCGCTCGGCGGCGCGGATGCCTTCCCAGGTGGCGGCGAGCTTGATCAGCACGCGCTCGCGCGACACGCCCTGCTTCTCGTAGAGCGCGACCAGGCGCTGCGCCCGCGCGATCGAGCCTTCGGTGTCGAACGACAGCCGGGCGTCGACCTCGGTCGAGACCCGTCCGGCGACGTGCTTCAGGATCTCGCGCCCGAACTGGACGAAGAGCTGGTCCATGACCATCGCCGTATCGGACAGAGGCGCGGCCCGCGCCGGACCGCTCATCTGGCCGATGGCGGCGTCGACCAGGCGCCGGTAGCGCGGATCCTCGGCGGAAGCGAGTAGCAGCGACGGATTGGTGGTAGCGTCCTGCGGACGCCAGCGGGCTACGGCCTCGATGTCGCCGGTATCCGCGACCAGCAGCGAGTGCTTCGCCAGCGATTCGAGTTGAGACATGAGGGAAGAATTATAAAGGGCGGGAAGATGGCCGAAGCCGAGGGCCTGCGGCTGGTGCGGACGAATCGCCTGGTGCGGTCCGCGGCGTTCGCCTACTGCCTTCTTCCGATTGGTCTTTATCTGCTCGAGGAGGGTGCCGGCGCCGCCGCGTGGAGCGCCGCGCTGCTGCTCTTCGGCGTCTACCCGCAGCTCGTGTACTGGCGCGCCGCGCGCTCCGCTTCGCCGGCGCGCGCCGAGCTGGACAACCTTCTGCTCGACGCCGCGCTGCTCGGCGCGTGGTCGTCCTACCTCGGCTTTCCACGCTGGATCGCATTCTCGCTGATCGCCGCCGCGATGCTGAACGCGGCAGTGAACCGCGGGATGAAAGGCGTGCTGCTCTCGCTCGCCTGCAGCGCCGCCGGGGCGGTCCTGGTCATGCTGATCGCCGGCTTTCGCTTCCAGCCGGAGATGAGCGCCTTGCTCGCCGTTCTCTGCATCAACGGGCTGCTCGTGTACATCGCCGCGGTGGGCTGCGTCGTGTACCGGCAGAACCGGCGTCTCGCGGCGGCGCGCGACGCGCTCGCCGGGAGCGAGCGGCGCTATCGCCTGATCGCCGAGAACGCCGACGACCTCGTCGCCCTGCTCGACCTCGAGGGGCGCTGGCTCTATGCCAGCCCGTCGTACGAAAAGGTGGTCGCCGCCGCGGAGCTCGCGCCGGGGGCCGATGCGTTCCGCCGCCTCCATCCCGACGACGCCGAGCAGGCAAAGGCCGCGGTGCTGAGGGCGCAGGCGAGCGGCAAGCCCCGCGAGATGCAGTGGCGCATGGTTGACCGCGAGGGGCGCATCCGGCAATACCAGGTGCGCCTGCAGCCGGTTGGCGAGCGCGTGGTGGTCGTGTCGCGCGACGTCACGGACCTGCGCGAAAGCGAGGAGCGCGTGCTCCTCGCCGCGCACGCCCTGGAAGGCATGACCGACGCCATCATGATCACCTCGGCCGACGGCACCATCGTCACGGTGAACCGCGCCTTCTGCGAGATCACCGGCCACCGCCGCGACGAGGTGCTCGGGCTCTCGGAGAAGGCGGTGCGCAGCGGCATGCAGCCGCCCGAGTTCTACGACGAGGTCTACGCTGCCGTGCACCGCGACGGCTACTGGTCCGGAACGGCCTGGAAGCGGCGCAAGAACGGCGTGGTGTACCGCGAATGGCGCAGCGTCCGGGCGGTCCGTCAGGAAAGCGACGGGCGGACGGGGGCTGTCTCCCACTACGTCCATGTGTTCTATGAGGTGGGCGCGCCGAGCCGGCGGGAGGCCGAGCGGGCATAGCAGCTATATACATACTCCTTGGCAAGTCTTAGAGTCGTTCATCATTCCCTGGGAGGAGGTCCGATGATCACCCTGAACGTCAACGGCAAGCAGCTCAGCGCGGACGCCGAGGCCGATACGCCGCTGCTCTGGGTCCTGCGCGACACGCTGCATCTCACCGGCACCAAGTTCGGCTGCGGCATGCAGCTCTGCGGCGCGTGCACGGTGCATCTCGACGGCAAGCCGGTGCGCTCGTGCGGCACGCCGGTCTCGGCGGCCGTCGGCAAGCAGGTCACGACGATCGAAGGCATCGGCGCCTCGGCGGTCGGCAAGAACGTCCAGGCCGCCTGGCGCGAGCTCGATGTGCCGCAGTGCGGCTACTGCCAGTCGGGGCAGATCATGAGCGCCACCGCGCTGGTCGCCGAGCACCCGAATCCGAGCGACGCGCAGATCGACCAGGCGATGGCCGGCAACGCGTGCCGCTGCGGCACCTATACCCGCATCCGTGCGGCGATCCACAAAGCCGCGAAAGGAGCCTGATCATGAGCGCCATCAAGAACGTCTCGCGGCGCCGCTTCATGCAGGCGGGCGGCGGCCTGGTCCTCGGTCTCTCGTTGCCCTTGAAGGGCGCTTTCGCCGCGGCGAAAGAGGAGGCCCTGAACGCGTGGATCCGCGTCGCGCCGAACAACCAGGTGACGATCCTCTGCGCCCGCTCGGAGATGGGGCAGGGCGTGGTGATGTCCATGCCGACGCTCGTCGCCGAGGAGCTCGAGGTCGACCTGTACAAGGTGAAGGTGGAGTTCGCGCCGCCCGGCGAGGCGTACATGAACGCCATGCTCGGCGGCCAGATCACCGGCGGCTCGACCTCGGTGCGCGACGGCTTCGACAAGCTGCGCATCGCCGGCGCGCAGGCGCGCACCATGCTCGTGCAGGCGGCGGCCGACAAGTGGAAGGTCGATCCCGCGCAGTGCCATGCCAAGAATGGATTTGTTTATTACAAGGATAAGAAAGCCAGCTATGGTTCCGTCGCCAACGCCGCCGCGAAGCTCACGCCGCCCAAGGAAGTGAAGCTGAAGGACGGCAAGGATCTTCGCTACGTCGGAAAACCGATGCACCGGCTCGACACCGCGGCCAAGGTGAACGGCTCGGCGAAGTACGGCATCGACACGGTGCTGCCGGGGATGCTCTACGCCTCGCTCGCCCAGTGCCCGGTGCTCGGCGGCAAGGTCGTGAGCTACGACGATTCGCAGGCGAAGAAGATGCCCGGCGTCAAGCACGTCGTGCAGATCAGCGACGGCGTCGCGGTGGTGGCGAACAGCTGGTGGCGCGCCAAGCAGGCGCGCGATGCGCTGAAGATCCAGTGGGACGAAGGCCCGGCGAAGGAGCTCTCGAGCGCCAAGGTGTTCGAGACGCTCGACTCGGCCATGGCGAACAAGGGCGCGCAGATCCGAAGCCAGGGCAACGTCGAGCAGGCGATGGCGGGCGCGGCGAAGAAGGTCGAGGCGACCTACGAGCTGCCGTTCCTGTCGCACTCGCCGCTCGAGCCGATGAACTTCACCGCCGACGTGCGCAAGGACCGGGCGCTGCTCATCGGCTCGATCCAGTTCCAGCAGATGGCGCTCGGCATGGCTTCCGAGATCACCGGGCTCAAGCCGGAGCAGATCACGCTCAAGACCACCTTCCTCGGCGGCGGCTTCGGCCGGCGCATCGACTGCGACTACGTGGCGCAGGCGGTGCAGATCTCGAAGGCGATCGGCAAGCCGGTGAAGCTGGTGTGGACGCGCGAAGACGACATGACGCACGACTTCTACCGCCCGGCGAGCCTGCACAAGATGACGGCGGGCTTGGACGCCGGCGGCAAGCCGGTGGCGCTCAGCCTGAAGATGAGCTCGCCCTCGGTGACGACGCGGATGTTCCCGCCGGTGGTGAAGGACGGCGTCGATCCGCTGATGACCGAGGCGATCCTCGTGCCCTACGACATCGCCAACCAGCAGGTGGCGACGGTGATCCAGGACACCGGCCTGCGGGTCGGCTACCTGCGCTCGGTGTCGCATGCGCTCAACGTCTTCGCCAACGAGTCGTTCGTCGACGAGCTGGCGGCGGCGGCCGGCAAGGATCCCTACGAGTACCGCCTGTCGCTGCTCGACAAGCAGCCGCGCTTCGCCAACGTGCTCAAGCTCGCCGCCGAGAAGGCCGGCTGGGGCAAGCCCCTGGCGCAGGGCCGCGCGCGCGGCATCGCGCTGATGGAGGGCTACGACACTTACATGGCGCAGGTGGCCGAAGTGTCGATGGGAAAGAACGGCAAACCGCAGCTGCACCGGGTGGTGGTCGTCGCCGATCTGGGCAAGATGGTGAATCCGAACATCGTGCGCCAGCAGATCGAGGGCAACATCATCTTCGGCATGCAGTCCGCGCTGTACGGCGATATCACCCTCAAGGACGGGCGGGTGCAGCAGACCAACTTCCATCAGTACCAGCTGCCGCGCATGCCCGAGACGCCGCAGATCGACATCGTGCTCGTGCAGAGCAGCGAGAAGCCCGGCGGCATCGGCGAGCCCGCCTGCGCGCTGCTCGGCCCGGCAATGGGGAACGCGGTCTACGCGCTCACCGGCAAGCGGCTGCGCAAGATGCCGTTCAACACCGCCTCGACGGTCTAGGGTGCGAGGGGCCGGACGAAAAGCCCGCTTCGGCGGGCTTTTTCTTTTGGCGCTCGCCTTCGCTGCGGCGGCGCAGGACTACGAGCGCGAGAAGCGCTGGGCGGACGACATCGAGTCGACGCTGATGGTCGGCGACGCGGTGTGGCTGGAGCAGAAGAACGGCCACCGCTTTCTCTCGCTCTACGTCGAGAACCCGCGCTCGCGGCCGGCGCTCATCATTGCCCACGGGCGGGGCTGGAGCCCCGACTTCGAGCTCTACGGGACGCTGCGCACGCGGCTCGCGGACCGCGGCTACACCACCCTATCGATCCAGCTGCCGGTGCTGCCGAGCACGGCGATCCTCGGCCTCTACGTGCCGCTCTATCCGGACGCGCGCGAGCGCTTTCAGCTGGCGGTCGATTTCCTGAAGGCGAAGGGCTACCGGGACATCGCCATCGTCTCCCACAGCCTGGGGGCGACCATGGCGAATCAATACCTTATCCGCACCGAGGACGCCTCGGTGAAGGCCTGGGCGTTCATCGGCATCCTGCAGGGGCTGGAAGAGATGTACCGGATCAAGATCCCGGTGCTCGACGTCTACGGAGAGCACGACTGGGACGTTATTCGCTGGGGCGCCGACGAAAGGAAGGCGCAGATCGCCAAGGTGCCCGGCTCCTCGCAGGTGATGATTCCCGGCGCCAAGCACTTTTACGAGGGACAGGAGGAGGCGCTCATCGAGGTGGTCGACCGGTTCCTTCGCTCCGTCTTCCGGGAAGGCGGGAGCGAGAGTAGACTATTGAAACTACAACAAAAACCAGCAAGCCGGCAGGGAGACCCGAAGGAGCAGCGTGCAGCCCACTGATATCAAGCACCCCGATTACTTCCACAAGGTCGTCGATTGCCAGTGGGCATGTCCTGCCCACACTCCGGTTCCCGAGTACATCCGCCTGATCGCGGCCGGGCGCTACGCCGACGCCTACATGGTCAACTGGGATTCGAACGTCTTTCCCGGCATTCTCGGCCGCACCTGCGACCGTCCCTGCGAGCCGGCGTGCCGGCGCGGCCGCGTCGAGGAAGAAAACCAGGCCAAGCCCGAGCCGGTCGCGATCTGCCGCCTGAAGCGCGTCACGGCGGATTACAAGGATGGCGACGAGGTGGCGAAGAGAATCGCCACTCGCAGGAAGACGCGCTCCAACGGCAAGCGCATCGCCTGCGTCGGCGCCGGTCCTGCCTCGCTCACCGTGGCGCGCGATCTCGCGCCGTTGGGATACGAGGTGACGGTGTTCGACCAGGATCCGCGCGCCGGCGGCATGATCTGGTCGCAGATTCCGCGCTTCCGCCTGCCGCTGGAAGTGATCGACGAGGAGGTGAACTACATCCTCAACCTCGGGGTTTCCTTCGTAAACAAAAAAATAACGTCGATGAAGGCACTCCTGGCCGAGGGCTGGGACGCGATCTTCGTCGGCTCCGGCGCGCCGCGCGGGCGCGACCTCGACATCCCGGGACGAAAGGAAGGCGCGAAGAACATCCACATCGGCATCGACTGGCTCGCCTCGGTCTCCTTCGGCCACGTGGAGAAGATCGGCCGGCGCGTGATCGTGCTGGGCGGGGGCAATACCGCGATGGACTGCTGCCGCACCTCGCGCCGCCTGGGCGGCGAGGACGTGAAGGTGATCGTGCGCTCGGGCTTCGACGAGATGAAGGCGAGCCCGTGGGAGAAGGAGGACGCGATGCACGAAGGCATCCCGATCCTCAACTTCCTGGTGCCCAAGGAGTTCGTCATCAAGGGCGGCCGGCTCGGCGGCATGATTTTCGAGAAGGTCAAGGCCGTCTACGACGAGAAGGGAAGAAGGAGCCTCGTCAATACCGGCGAGCCCGACCAGTTCTTCGAGTGCGACGACGTGCTGGTCGCGGTCGGGCAGGAGAACGCCTTCCCGTGGATCGAGCGCGACTCGGGCGTGCAGTTCGATAAATGGGGCCTGCCGCAGCTAGACAAGAACACGCTGCAGTCGACGGTGCCGAGCGTCTTCTTCGGCGGCGATTCCGCGTTCGGCCCGAAGAACATCATCTGGGCGGTGGCGCACGGCCACGACGCCGCCATCTCCATAGATAAATTGCTCTCCAAGGAAGACCTCCACGAGCGGCCGGCTCCCGGGGTCACCGTGATGTCGCAGAAGATGGGCATCCACGAGTGGAGCTACGACAACGAGATCCATCCCGACACCCGCTACAAGGTGCCCTGGCGCGACATCAAGGAGACGCTGAAGAACGTCAAGGCGGAGGTCGAGCTCGGCTTCGACGTCGCCACGGCGTGGAAGGAAGCGCAGCGCTGCCTGAACTGCGACGTGCAGACGGTCTTCGCCGACCGCCTGTGCATCGAGTGCGACGCGTGCGTCGACATCTGCCCCATGGACTGCATCACCTTCACGCCGAACGGCGAGGAAGACGAGCTGCGCCAGCGCCTGAACGCGCCGGCGCTCAACAAGACGCAAAGCCTCTACGTCTCCGGCGAGCTGAAGACCAAGCGCGTGATGGTGAAGGACGAGGACGTCTGCCTGCATTGCGGCCTGTGCGCCGAGCGCTGCCCCACCGGCGCCTGGGACATGCAGAAGGTGCTGATCGAGATGACCCAGGCCGGCACCAGCGCCGCGCCCTACCACAAGAAAGCGGCATGAATTCCGGGACGGAGCCCGAACTGCCATGACTCGTCTCAAGATCGTCCGTCCGCTTCGCCGATCCCCCGGATTTCGGGCTGCGTCGCCGAATTCCAAACGGGGTCTGTCCCTGGTTTCCTCTTCCGCGGAGTGGAAGCTGCGCGTGCAGCTCGCCGCCGCCTACCGCGTCGCCGACTACCTCGGCTGGAACGAGCTCATCTATACGCACATCAGCGCGCGCGTGCCGGGACCGCAGCACCACTTCCTGATCAATCCCTACGGGCTCGCCTTCGACGAGGTGACGGCATCGAACCTCGTGAAGATCGACGTGGAGGGCAACACGGTCGGCAAGAGCGAGTTTTCGGCCAACAAGGCGGGCTTCGTCATCCACTCGGCCATCCACATGGCGCGGCCCGACGCGATGTGCGTCTGGCACATGCACACGCTCGCCGGCATGGCGGTGTCGGCGCAGGACGAGGGGCTGCTGCCGGTGCACATGTACTCGCACAACTTCTGGAACCGGCTCTCCTACCACGACTTCGAAGGGCCGAGCATGCGGCTCGACGAGCGCAGCCGGCTGGTGAATAGCCTCGGATCGAACGGCGCGTTGATCCTGCGCAACCACGGCCTGCTGACCGTCGGCAGGACGCTCCCCGAAGCGTTCGTCCGCTTCTGGCGCCTGAACCGCGCCTGCGAGGTGCAGCTCGCTGCCCAAGGTTCTCGATTGAGAGTTCCCTCTGCCGAGGTCTGCGAGAGCTCGTTCCAGATGGGCGAGGAGTTCCTCGCCGACCAGGCGGCCGTCGGCGAGCTCGAGTTCGCCGCCCTGGTGAGAAAGATCGAAGCCCGCGACGCGTCCTACAAGAACTGATTTCCATGACCCAGAGAATCGAAGCCCTCAACGATTTCGTCGTCAAGTTCGCCAACGTCAACGGCTCGGGCTCGGCGTCGGCGAACGAGCTCTTCGCGAAGAGCTTCCTGCGCATGGGCATTCCGGTCAGCCCGCGCAACATCTTCCCCTCCAACATCCAGGGGCTGCCGACCTGGTACGAAGTGCGGGTGACCGAGAAAGGCCACCTCGGCCGGCGCGGCGGCTGCGACCTGATGGTGGCGATGAACCCGCAGACCTGGGCGCAGGACGTGAAGGAGATCGACCCGGGCGGCTACCTCTTCTACGACTCGACCAAGCCGCTGCCGAAGTCGAAGTTCCGCGACGACATCAACGTCATCGGCATGCCGCTCACCGAGATCTGCAACGCCACGTACAGCGACGCGCGCGAGCGCCAGCTGTTCAAGAACATCGTCTACGTCGGCGCGCTCGCGGGAATGATGGGCATCGAGCCCGAGGTGATCGCCGAGCTGATCGGCGAGCAGTACAAGGGCAAGGAGAAGCTGCTCAAGCCCAACCTCAACGCGCTGCAGATGGGCTTGAACTACGCCAAAGAGCATCTGAAGGATGCGCTCGGCCTGAAGGTCAAAAGAGCCTACAACGTCGGCGACAAGATCTTCATCGACGGCAACGCCGCGGCGGCGCTCGGCGCGGTGTACGGCGGCGCCACCGTCTGCGCCTGGTACCCGATCACGCCCTCGTCTTCGCTCGCGGAGGCCTTCCAGTTCTACTGCTCCCGCCTGCGGGTGGACAAGGAGACCGGGAAGAACAAGTTCGCGATCATCCAGGCCGAGGACGAGCTCGCCTCGATCGGCATCGTGGTGGGGGCCGGCTGGAATGGCGCCCGCGCGTTTACCTCCACGAGTGGACCCGGCATCTCGCTGATGAGCGAGTTCGTGGGCCTCGCCTACTTCGCCGAGATCCCGGCGGTGATCATCGACGTGCAGCGCGGCGGTCCCTCGACCGGCATGCCGACGCGCACCCAGCAGTCCGACATCGTGAAGGCCGCCTACCTCTCGCACGGCGACACCAAGCACCCGCTGCTCTTCCCCATGGATCCGAACGAGTGCTTCGAGTTCAGCGCGCTCTCGTTCGACCTCGCCGAGCGGCTGCAGACCCCGGTGTTCGTCATGACCGACCTCGACATCGGCATGAACCAGCGCCTCACCGCGCCCTTCAAGTGGGACGACGGCCGCGAGTACGACCGGGGCAAGGTGATGACCGCGCAGATGCTCGAGGGCGGCGCCGACTTCGGCCGCTACAAGGACGTCGACGGCGACGGCATCCCGTTCCGCACCTATCCGGGCACCCATGCGCAGAAGGGCGCCTACTTCACGCGCGGCACGAGCAAGAACCCGTACGCGGGGTACTCCGAGGCCGGGCCCGACTACGTCTACAACATGCAGCGGCTGCAGAAGAAGCTCGAGACCGCGAAGAAGCTGGTGCCGCAGCCGGTGCTGACGCCGGCCAGGCACCCGGCGCGCTTCGGCTGCATCTACTACGGCTCGACCACGCCGGCGATGCATGAAGCGCTGGAAGCGCTCGCCGAGCAGGGAATCTTCGTCAATGCGCTGAGGATCCGCGGCTTCCCGTTCCAGGAGGAGATCTTCGACTTCGTCGCCTCGCATTCGAAGGTGTTCGTGGTCGAGCAGAACCGCGATGCGCAGCTGAAGACGCTGCTCGTCAACGACGCCGGCATCAACCCGGTGAGCCTGATCTCGGTGCTGCACTACGACGGTACGCCGATCACCGCGCGCTTCATCCAGAAGGAGATCGCCGAGATCGTCTCCGCGCTCAACGTGCGGCCGATCCCGATCAAGAAGGACAAGGCTGCGTAAGGAACGCCCTGGGATGTCGTCCCCGCGCAGGCGGGGATCCCGTTTTCTTTTCGTACTGCTGTTCGCCTGCGGCGCCGCAGGCGCGGCGCCCGACGAAGCCGTCCTCGGCCAGGCCGAGGGCTATCCCGTCTGCCGGATCACCGGCGCCGTCCCCTCCCGCTGCCTCGTCGGCACCCTCAGCCACATGGACGAGGTGCTGCCCGCGCGCAAGGTCGCGAAGGGCGAAGCCGCGCGCGAGCTGCGACGCGTCGAGCGGCCCCCCGAGCTGCGCTACACGCACGAGCGGCTGCCGAGGAGCATCGACGACTTCCTCGAGAACAACCGCAACACCGGCCTGCTCGTCCTCAAGGGCGACACGATCCTCGTCGAGCGCTACCAGTACGGCCGCACGCCGCAGATGCGCTTCCAGTCCTACTCGATGGCGAAGACCGTGCTCGGCATGCTCTTCGGCATCGCGCTCGGCGAGGGCAGGATCGCTTCCATCGACGACACGGCGGACAAGTACGTCCCGGAGCTGAAGGGCCATCCGTACGGCGAGACGAAGCTGCGCCACCTCCTCACCATGTCTTCGGGCGTGCGCTTCGTCGAGGAGTACAACGGCAGGGACGACATTACGCGGCTCGGCCGCGCGACGCTGTTGCCGAACGGGCCGGGCGGCGTGCAGGCGGTGCTGCCCTTCAATGTGCGGCTGCGGCCGCCGGGCGAGAAGTTCTACTACGCCTCGGCGGAAAGCGAGGTGCTCTCGCTCGTGCTGCGCAACGCGATCGGCAAGCCGCTCGCCGAGTATCTCTCGGAGAAGATCTGGCGGCCGATGGGCGCCGAGGCGGACGCCACCTGGCTCGTCGACCCGGCCGGCTACGAGCTCGGCTACATGGGCCTCAACGCGACGCTGCGCGACTGGGGACGCCTCGGCCTGCTCCTTGCCCGCTACGGCGAGCTCGACGGCAAGCAGATCATCCCCGCGGAATGGGTGAAGGCCGCGACCCGTCCCGACTCGCCGCACCTGCGCGTCGGCGTCGCGACCCGGCGCAACGGCTACGGCTATCAGACCTGGCTAATAGACGAGAAAGGCCGCTTCGCGCTGCTCGGCGTGCGCGGGCAGGCGGTGTTCGTCGACCCGCAGAGCCGCCTCGTCGTCGTGCACACCGCGGTACACGCCGGCTCGCGCGATCCCTCGCGAGGCGAGCAGTTCGAGCTTTTCTACGGCCTGCTCGCCTCGCTGAAGGACTACTGAAACGCCTCAGCGCTTGCCCTCGCGCGCGACGTGCTGCGTGCGAGCCTGGCGGCGGTCCTGGTGCAGGTCGCGCTTGTCGTGGTGCACGTCCTTCTTGTCCTGGTGCATGTCCTTCCGGTCGGCGCGCAGGTCGCGCTGGTCCTTGCGGATGTCGGCGCGCTCGGCCGCGGCGCCGGCCTTGTTGCCCGACTTTTCGTCCTGCACCATCTCGCGGCGATCCTGGCGGATGTCGCGCTTGTCCCGATTGATGTCGCGCTGGTCGCTGCGCACGTCCCGGCGATCCTGGCGAAGGTCGCGCTGGTCGTGTCCGATGTCGCTGTTGGGCGTGGACTGGGCGAACGCGCTGCCTGCCGCGACCACCGCCAGGGTGCCTGCGAGGCAGGCGATTTTCTTGAGCATGTGATGCCTCCGTTATGGGGGTTGGAAAACGCGGCTGGGCCGCTGAGTGGATTAACGCGCGGAGGCGCGCGGCGTTGATCGACAGTGTGTATCAAGTTGTGACGCGGCGCAGGAACTCCGTGCATTTGTCCACGTCGAGCGGCGCGCTGACCAGGTAGCCCTGGATCTCGTCGCAGCCCTGCGCCTTGAGGAAGGCGTGCTGCTCGAGCGTCTCCACGCCTTCGGCCACCACGACGCGCCGCAGGCTGCGCCCCATGGCGATGATCGCCTGCGCGATCGCTGCGTCGGCGGCGTTGTGCGGCAGCCCGGTGACGAACGCGCGGTCGACCTTGATGATGTCGATCGGGAAGCGCTTGAGCTGCGCGAGCGAGGAATAGCCGGTGCCGAAGTCGTCGAGCGCGATGCGCACGCCGAGGGCGCGGATGCCGGAGAGGATCTGCGCCGCGCGCTTCACGTTCTGCGCCACCACGCTCTCGGTGATCTCGACTTCCAGGCAGTGCGGCGCGAGGCCGCTCGCCTCGAGCGCGGCGCTCACGTGCGCGACCAGGTTGTCGTTCGTGAACTGGCGCGCCGAGACGTTCACCGCGACGTGGATCGGCGGCAGCCCCGCGCGCTGCCACTCCGCGGCTTGGCGGCAGGCGGCCTGCAGCGCCCAGCGGCCGATCTCGTGGATGGCGCCGGTCTCCTCGGCGAGGGCGATGAACTCGCCCGGCGGGATGACGCCGAGCTCGGCATGGCGCCAGCGCGCGAGCGCCTCGACGCCGGTGACCGCGCCGCTCGCCGCCGAGACGCGCGGCTGGTAGTGCAGGAAGAACTCGCTGCGCTCGATGCCGTGGCGCAGGCTCGCCTCCATGGCGAGGCGCTCGAGCGAGCGGCGATCGGAGGCGGCGTGGTGAAACTTGTAGTTGCTGCGCCCGGCGTCCTTGGCGCGGTACATCGCCGCGTCGGCGTTCTTCATGAGCGCCTGCTCGTCCTCGCCGTCCTGCGGATAGAGCGAGATGCCGAGGCTCGCGGTGAGCGCGAGCTCGCGGGCGCCGATCTGCATCGGCGCGACCAGCGCGGCGAGCACCTTGCGCGCGGTGGTCTCGGCCTGCGCCGCCGAGTCGAGCTCCGGGATCATCACCACGAACTCGTCGCCGCCGAGGCGCGCCACCACGTCGCTCGCGCGCAGCGTGTGGCGCAGGCGGCGCGCCGCCTCGCAGAGCACCGCGTCGCCGGCCTCGTGGCCGAGCGTGTCGTTGATCACCTTGAAGCGGTCGAGGTCGACGAACATCACCGCGAGCGCGCGGCCGTGGCGGCGCGCGCTTTCCCGGGCGGCGTTCAGCAGCTCGCTGAACGCCGAGCGGTTGGGCAGGCCGGTCAGCGCGTCGTGGCTCGCCAGGTGGCGGATGTGCCGCTCGTCGAGCTTGCGCGCGGTGATGTCGCGGCCGACGCCGCGGTAGCCGGCGAAGCGGCCGGCGGCGTCGAACACCGGCTCGCCGCTCACGCTGTACCAGCGCTCGCGCCCGTCGCGCTCGAGCCGGCAGAGCTCGAGGTCGCGGAACGGCAGGTGCGCCTCGAGCGTTGCCCGGTGCGCCGCCCAGTCCTCCTCGGACATGTTGGCGAGGCTCTGCTCCCAGCGTGTGCGGCCGAGCATGGCTTCGTCGAGCGCGCCCGAGGAATCGTTGATCGAGGTGAAGCGGAACTCGGCGTCCTGCTCCCAGAAGACGTCGGAGGAGAGCGCGCACAGGCTGCGGAAGCGCGCCTCGCTCTGGCGCACCGCGTCCTCGGCGTGGGCGCGCCGCAGGAGCTGGCCGATCTGCCCGCCGATCAGCTGCATCGCCGCGAGCAGCGGCTCGTCGGGCGCGCGCACCTGCCGGCTCTGGAAGATGAACACGCCGATCACCGCGTCCTGGGCGAGCACCGGCACGACGAGCGCGCCGCGCGCGCCCATCACCCGCGCGAGCCCCGGGCGCGCGACGCGCGGATCGATCGAGACGTCCGGAACCCAGAGCGGCGCGCGGTCGCGCCAGGCGGTGCCGACGAGCCCGGTGCCGCGCGCGTACAGCATGGTGCGCGACTGCTCGATATAGCGCTCGATCGTCGGCTCGGCGACGCACCAGTCGGCGAAGTGGCGCAGCTCGCCGCCGGCCACCTCGAGGTAGCGCCCGCAATCCCAGTTCTCGCTCTCGCACACCGCCTGGATCGCCGCGGCGAGCGCCGCGGGCGCGTCGGGCGCGCTTTCGAAGGCGTGCGAGATGCGCTGCTCGAGGCGCAGCAGCGCCTCGTCGCGCTTGAGGCGGGTGATGTCGGTGAGCGTCGTCACGCAGCCGTAGGGCTCGTCGCCCGCTTCGGCGGAGCGGCCCGGGTCGTAGAGGAGCGCGGTGTTGGTCGCGAGCCAGGTCGTCGCGCCGCCTTCGCGCCGTATGCCGATGACGCGCCCGGTGATCGGGCGCCTGGTGCGCATAACGACCAGCGGCGAGCGCTCGTCGTGCTGCACCGGCGAGCCGTCCTCGCGGATGCACTCGAGGAGCGAGACGAACCCGGAGGCGCCGATCAGGCTCTCCATGGGAAGCTGCAGGATGCGCTCGGCCGCGCCGTTCACCGAGACGATCGTGCCCTTGCGGTCGTAGGCGAGGATGCCTTCGTCGACCGACTGGACCACCGCGCGGAAGCGCGCCTCGCTCTCGCGCAGGGCGCGCTCGGCGGCCACGCGCTCGCTGATGTCGCGCGAGATCGCGGCGATCAGCACGCCTTCGCCGGAGCGCACCAGCTTGCGCGTCGACTCGAAGGGGAAGGTGCTGCCGTCCTTGCGCCGGTAGGTGCCGACCATGCCGCCGGTGATCGACGGATCGGCGAGGATGCGCTGGTATTGCGCGGCCAGCTCGCCGCGCGGCACGCCGACGAGCTCCTCCGGGGCCTTCTGCAGCAGCTCCTCGCGCGTGTAGCCGAGCAGGCGGCAGGCGGTGGCGTTGGCGTCCACGTAGCGCACCGCCAGCGGATCGATCAGCACGATGATGTCGCCGGAGGCGTCCATCGCCGCGCGGAAGCGGCGCAGGTCCTCCTCGACGCGCTTCCTCTCGAGGAACTGGCCGATCTGGCTGCCGATGGCGAGGATCGCCGAGAGCGCGCGCTCGTCGGGCTCGCGCGGCTCGCGGCTGATGAAGGAGAGCACGCCGATCAGCGCGCCGTCGGCCTTGACCGGGAACATGAAGGCGCCGCGCAGCGTGAGCTCGGCCGTCATGCCGCGGGCGAGGGCGCGCGGGTCCCGGGTGGCGTCGGCGAGCCAAAGCGGCTCGCCGGTCCGCATGACATGGCCCGTCAGCCCGACCCCGGACCGGTGCTCGATGCCGCTCGCGCGCTCGAGGAAGCGCTGCACCGCGGCATCGTCGATGCCCCAGGCTTCGACCTGCCGCATGGTCGTCGCGTCGGCGTCCAGGCGCAGGTAGCGCCCGCAGTCCCAGCCCTCGGCCTCGCAGATGGCGCGGATCACCGAGCGGATCGCGGTGTTGCTCGTCTCGGCGTTGGCGATGAGCGCCGGCACCTCCAGGGCGAGCAGGCGCAGCTGCTCCTCGCGCCGCCGCTCGGTCACGTCGGTGGTGACGGCGAAGACGCCGCGCGCCCGGCCGCCTTCGCCGAGGTGCGGAATCAGCTCCACCTCGAGATGGCGGCGCTCGCCGCTGGGGAAGACGTGGACGCGCCCGTACGTGGTGCGCCGTCCGCCGAGCACCTGCTCGAAGTAGGGCCTTATCTCGCGCCAGGCCGCCTCGCCGACGATGTCGCGCACGTGCCGGCCGACGATCGTCTCGGTGGTGAGGCGGAAGAACTGCGCGTAGCGGCGGTTGGCGAAGGTGCAGACCAGCCGCGCGTCGAACGCGATCATCATCGCCGGCACGTTGTCGGCGATAAGGCGCAGCTCCGCGGCGTCTTCGGGCGGCGCGCCGCGCTGCGGCCTGAACGGTACCGGGTTGTCGCTTATGAGTATTCCCCCAGTAGAGAGGTTACCCCGGTGGGGGACGGAGTATCATGGCGCAGGATTAAAAATCTTAAATATCCATGACCTACCTCACCAAACCGCGCCTGCACCACCCCAGCCTGCCCAAGAACAAGCTCGGCTTCACCCGCCGCGACTACGAGGGCAAGGTGAGCACGCTCTGCGCCGGCTGCGGGCACGACTCGATCTCGGCGGCGCTGATCGAGGCCTTCTTCGAGATGGCCATCCAGCCCCACCGGGTGGCGAAGCTCTCCGGCATCGGCTGCAGCTCCAAGACCCCGGACTATTTCCTGGGCCAGTCGCACGGCTTCAACACCGTGCACGGCCGCATGCCTTCCGTCCTCACCGGCGCCAACCTCGCCAACCGCGATCTGATCTACATCGGCGTCTCCGGCGACGGCGACTCCGCCTCGATCGGCCTCGGCCAGTTCGCGCACGTGATGCGCCGCGGCGTCAACATGACCTACATCCTGGAG
>DASQYN010000014.1:0-7181 GCA_035639215.1 Burkholderiales bacterium | reverse complement strand
GCACAAGGCGACTTCGGTTTTTGGATGGTCCTACGTGTCGCGACGCCGATAGTCTTGGTCGTGGTGGCGGTCGCCACGGGTATTGGGCTCTCGTTCCGCCGCTCCGCCAATTCGAGCAGCGTTTGGTTCTCCGCTGAATTGGTCCTTGGATTTCTCACGTTTATTGGCCTCGCCTGGAACTGGCTGTACCTCTTCGCCTTCTGGAAAGCGTGAGGTCCGCTCCTGGCCGGAAGCGGACATTCCAAAGCTATCGCGGCCGGCGAGATTGACGGACCCGTTCGGTGGTCAGGCGGCGGCTCGCAGGACCGCCTCGACGGGGATCGAAAGCTCGGTTAGGGTGCTGCTAACCCGTGCAAAACGAGAGGATGAAATATCAGTCGTGTAGCCGCCCTCGCTGGGCGATTTCGCATCGACCGCCCATCGCAGCCGACAAGCGCCGCACGCCGCTACCTTCGCAAGCTTCCCGTCAGAATGCTACGTCGCCCGCTTGCGACGGCTCAAGGCGATCCCGGCGACGCCAAGGCCCAGAAGCGCGAGGCTGCCGGGTTCTGGCACCACGCCACCGGTCGAGATTTCCCCCCGATAGGCCAGAGAAAGGATCTGGCCGTTGGCGAACATGTCGACCACGTTCATCCCGCCGGTAGAGGTGAAGATGTTGTGTGAGAAGTTGCCGTTGATATCGTTCACCGTCAGACCCAGAGACGATCCAAACGCGGTGAGCTGATTGTTCCCTTCGAAAATGCTCAAGGCAGCCGACGTCACCAGGAACGGCAGGAATCCGAAGTTCGTCGGCTGCGGCCCCACGCTCGCTGGCACGCGGTCCCCATCTTCCGCGAAAGCCACGAGCCCGCCACCAGCGTTGAGGTAGGCAACGATATCCGCGGCACGACTGTTCAGCGCCTGGAGGTCGTCACCGGTAAGGGTACCGCCGTGGTCCGAAGGGACGAAGATAGCGCTATAGAGCGAAAGATCGGTCGTCAGGAAATTGGTGGCGTTTACCGTCACATAGTGGTTGCCAGCAATGTTGCCGGCGGTGTAGCCACTCGCCTGTAGGCCAAGCGCCGAGTCGACGTGATCCCCCAACCCGATGTTGCTTGTGTTGCTTTGAATGAAGAGGATCGGTGCGCCATTCCCGTTTCGCGTAAACGTAAGAGCGTCGTTGATGATGTCTCGAGCTCCGATGGCATTCGGCCCCTGAGACGCATGAAAATCGGAGTCGTGCCCCGAAACGAAGATGCTGCCCGCCCAGCTTTCGGCAGTCGCAGTGGAAAGCGCAATCGCTACCGCCGCACAGCGACTGACCATGCGGAACGCTGGTAACCCTCTTTTCACAGGCCCCTCCCCGAATGTTGTGACCTGGCTCGGCACCACGCGGGACGCACGTTTCATGCCGATAGCGACATGCTTTTGAATGAATGGCAGTTATCTGGATCGAGAAGCACCAGACTTTCGAATCATGTAAAGGGTATCGACATCGAACCTGGCCAGGCGCCTTGACTATCGGTGCCGCGAGCCCGCATCAGGAAAAGCCAATGGATTAAGCTAAGGCAAGGAGGAAATCCATCGTGCGTTCGCTCGCCTTTCTCGCGGCGGTTCTCGCCTCGCTGTCGGCGCTCGGCCAGGAATATCCCGCCAAGCCGATCCGCATCCTCGTCGGCTACGCCGCAGGCGGCGGCAACGACATCATCGTGCGCGTCATGGCGCCCGAATTGCAGAAAGGCCTCGGCCAGCCGGTCGTGGTGGAGAACAAGCCCGGCGCCCAGTCGATCATCGCCGCCGAGGCGGCGGCGAAGTCGGCGCCCGACGGGTACACCGTGTTGATGGGCCCGAGCGGCCCGATGACGATCAATCCCGCCACGTATTCGAAGCTGCCCTACGACCCGCAGCGCGACTTCGCGCCGGTGTCGCTGATCGCCGAGTTCCCGCTCTTCGTCACCGTGAACGCCAAGCTTCCGATCCACAGCGTGAAGGAGCTCGTCGCCTACATCAAGGCGCATCCGGACCAGGCCAACTACGCCTCGAGCGCCGGCGTGTTCCAGATCACCACCGAGCTCTTCAAGCAGAAGACCGGCACGCAGCTGACGATGATTCCCTACAAGGGCAGCAACGAGTCGGTGCAGTCGGTGGCCAGCGGCCAGGTCCTGATGACCATCGTCGACCCGCCGCCGGCGACGCCGGCCATCAAGTCGGGAACGCTGCGCGCGCTAGCGGTGACTTCCGCCAGGCGCCATCCGGCGTGGCCCGACGTGCCGACCCTGACCGAGGCCGGCATCCCGGACATGGAGGTGCCGGTATGGACCGCTTTCTTCGTGCCGGCGAAGACGCCCGAGGCCATCGTCGCGCGCCTGCAAAAGGAAGTCGCGCGCGTGGTCCACACGCCGGAAGTGAAGGAGCGCTTCGCGGCGATGGGCATCGAGCCGGTGGGCAGCACGCCCGAGGAGCTCGGCGCGGTGCTCGCCCGCGACCTCGCGAAGTACAAGGCTGTGGCCAAGGCCGCGAACATCCACAACGACTAGCCGGGCCTCGGCGCTTCCCCGCCCCCTCGGCTCGCGGCGCCGCGGGCGAGCGAGCGCGCAAGGCCGATGAACGTCGCCGCCCACGCAGCGAGCGCGACGTAGAGGAAATAGCGCGGCACCGGCTCGAGGAAGGAAAGCTTCATCGCGTGCGCCATTTCGAAGGTGCACGCCGAGTACATCCCGAGCGGGAACACCGCGCCCCAATAGAGCGGGCTGTAGCGCAGCGGAAAGCGCTTCCACACGTAGCGCCAGAAGCCGAGCACGAGGAGCATCGGGATCCACCATGTCCCGGTCGCCCAGTAAAGCACGGTGAAACCCTTGATGAACGGGAGCAGCGCGCCGAGGAACGGCGCGTCGGGCGCGTTGACGATGAGCAGCGATCCGGCGAGCGTGGAGATCGCCATCGCGCCCATGTTGATCCAGTAGGGCGGCGAGAGGTCGCCGGGAAGGAAGCGGAAGAATGCGTAGCGGTAGAAGATGAGCGAGATCATCCAGATGTAGAGCATGCCGCCCCACAGCCAGAGCGAAAGCGCGAGGAAGTTGAGCTCGATGTGGTAGGGCTGCGATGAGTGGGGCGCGAGATCGGCGCTCAGCACGGCCACCGATTGGGTGGCGACCACGGCGAGGAGCCAAGCCCCCGAGATGCCCTCCTCGAGCGGTGGCTTCTTCGCCTTGACGGTAAACGCGGCCAGCACCGTGTAAGTCAGCACGATCCAAAGGACGAGCGCCAGCGCCCAGAGTGCGTGCGCCAGGGCGAGGTCAGGCGCCATGACGACGAACTGGCTGCCGAGCACGGCCGAGGCGGCCACCCAGGTGAAAAACCCCGGTCCGCGCGCGTGGTCGGCGAGATCCTGCGCGATCTCGCGCGGAAACCAGACGATCCTCAGCAGGTTGAGCAGCCAAAGGCAGCCGTAGGCGACGATGTTCGCGACGAAGAGCGCGCGCGAGAGAACCGCCATGCCGAGCATGTGAGCGGCGAGCGACACGATTCCGGTTGCCATCGCCAGCGCGAAGTACGCCGGCGAGAGCGCCTGCACTGCCCCGCGCAGCGGCTGGAGCCTCAAAGCGGCCGAATTTGCACCTTGCGCCACTTGATCGGGCCGCTTTCGGCGCCTTTGATGCCCGGCCCGTATTGCAGCGCGAACACGCCCGAGGGATGCTTGCTGTCGCGCCCGACGGTGGTCTGCACGCCGTTCAGCTTGACTGTCATCTCCGGCCCGCGGGCCGTGATCTCGTAGCTATTCCAGCGGCCACCGGCCTTGTAGACGAGCGGCACCGGCACCGCCGCGACGTCGACGATGGCGCCGGTCGCATACTTCGGCTCGGGCCGGATGTCCCAGATGTTGACCTCATAGCAGGTGGCACCGCCGATCTTCACCGTATCGGAGCAGCGGATGAAGATGCCGCTGTTCGTATCCGTCGCCGCCCAGAACTCTGCGCGGATCTCGAAGTCGCTGTAGCTCTGCTTCGAGACCAGGAAGCCGGGCTTTCCATGATCGGCGACGATCGCGCCGTCTTGCGCGTGCCAGTTCGCGTCGCCGACGGGGTTGAAGTTCTCCATGCCCTGCTCGCCATCGATGAGCGTGGTCCAGCCGCCGCCCTGCAGATAGGCGCATCCGGAAAGTGCGACGCCGACACAAAGAAGTGCCGGTACAAGGGTTCCAGTCTTCATGTCTCCTCCCGTGGTGGGAAAGCCATTATGCGCTCTCTTAGAATGCGGCCGTGCGAGCGCTCGCCGGGCGGGTCCCCTTCTACTACGGCTGGATCGTCCTCGCCGCGCTCTGCTGCGTCGGCTTCGCGCGCCAGGGCTCGGCGGTCGCGACGCTCTCGATCTTCGTCGAGCCGCTCACCCGCGAGTTCGGCTGGTCGCGCACCGCGCTCTCCGGGGCGGTGTCGCTCGGCGGCGTGCTCGCGGCGCTCGTCGCGCCGGCGATCGGCCCGCTGCTCGACAGGCGCGGCTCCCGCCTCGTGCTCTGCGCGGCGGTGCTGGTGAACGGCGTCGTGCTGACACTGCTGTCGCTCACTCCTTCGCTCCTCGTGTTCTACGTGCTCTTCTGCATCGCGCGCATGAACTGGGCCGGCGCCTTCGACCTCGGCATCTACGGCGCCGTGAACAACTGGTTCGTCGCGCGCCGCGCGCAGGCGGCTTCGTTCGCCGTGCTCGCGCAAATGGCGGGGCTCGTGGTGATGCCGCTGGTCGGGCAGTACGCGATCGAGCACGGCGGCTGGCGCGGCGGCTGGGTGACGCTCGGCATGCTGACGCTCGTCGTCGGCTTCCTGCCGGCGTGGCTCTTCGTGGCGCGCCGGCCGGAGGATCTCGGCCTTGCTCCCGACGGCGCCCGGCAGGGGACGAACACCGCTGTCGCGTCCGCGCCGCTGGTCGAACCGCGCTTCTCGCGGGCGCAGGCGATGCGCACGCCCGCCTTCTGGCTGCTCATGGCCTACACCGTGCTCATCTATCCGGCGCAGGCGGGCGTCAGCCTGCACCAGGCGTCGCACCTCGTCGAGCGCGGCATCGATGGCGGCACGGCGGCCACCATCGTCGCCATGTTCTCGTTCATGTCGGGAATGGGTACGCTGGTCTCGGGATTCCTGGCGCGGCGCATGCCGCTGCGCTTCGTGCTCGCGCTCGTCGCCGGCATGCTCGCGGTCGGCGCGGCGCTCATGTCGCGCATCGCGACGTCGGCCGACGGCTTCGCCGCCGCCGGCATCTTCGGCCTCGGCATCGGCGGCGTGCTTACCCTGCTGCCGGTCGCCTGGGCGGACTATTTCGGCCGGGCGAACTTCGGCGCCATCCGCGGCGTCGCGCTTTCGGCCCAGGTGCTCGCGCAGGCCGCCGGACCGCTCATCGCCGGGGTGCTGCGCGACCTGACGGGCGACTACCGCGTCGCGCTCTACTGCTTTGCCGGTCTCGCGCTCCTCAGCGCGGCCGTGGCCCTCGCCGCGCGGCGGCCGGACTAGCCCCCGGCGGGCTGATAGCGCGCGATGCGCTGGCGCATCTCGCGCATGTCGTCGCCGCGCAGCTCGCTCAGCGCGTAGCCGGCGAAGTCGTCGGCTACTTCCTTCCTCCAGTAGAGGTCCATGTCGGTGTTGTCCATCGGCTTCGCTCGGTTGGCGACGAGGCCGGCCGCCCCGGCGATCACCTCGTCGGTGAGCTTCTTGCCCTTCAGGAACTCGCCCGCCTTCTCGACGAGAAAGGGACGCGACGCGACCGCGCCGAGAGCGATCCTGGCGTCTTCGACGACCTCCCCCGAAAATTTCAAGGCCGCTGCCACGCCGAGAATCGGGAAGTCGAACGAGCCGCGGCGGCGCAGCTTCCAGTAAGTGCTCTGCCATCCCGAAGGCACCTTCACCTCGGTGAGGATCTCGTCCGGACGGCGCGACAGATAGTCGATGCCGTCGTTCTTGTAGAGAGCTTCCACCGGAATCTCGCGTTCAGCATTCTCGTTGACGAGTCTTACGGAAGCATTCAACGCGATGAGCGCGGGCGCGGTGTCCGTCGAAGACACCGCCACGCAGCGCTTGCTCGCGGTGGCGACCCAGCAGGTCGTGCCGTCCTTCTTCAGGCAGAAGTCGATCGCCTTGCGCCACTCGTAGGTCTGGTTGTAGTAGGTGCAGCGCGTGTCGAGGCACAGGTTGCCGCCGAGCGTACCCATGTTGCGCAGGTGCGGCGTCGCGACCTGCGCCGCCGCCTGGCGCAGCGCGGTCGGCGTTTTCTCGCTCTTCACGACTTCGGCGAGCGTGAGCCCGGAGCCAAAGCCGCCGTTGAGCTGCCTGAGCTCGTCCACGTGGCGAAGCGAGACGAGCACCTTGGGCGCCTGGTGCCGCCGCTTCATGTTGGGCAGGAGATCGGTGCCGCCCGCGATGAGCATCGCCGCCGGCCCTTCGCCCGCGAGGATCTTCGCCGCCTCCGCGAGCGAGCGCGGCGCGCGGTACTCAAACCACGGCAGCCGCAGCATCGCGCTTGGTCTCGTTGCCGTCGCCGCCTTCCCAGGGCGGCAGCACGAACGTGGGTTTCGGGTACGGAACCGCGGGGAAGGATTGCGGCCCGACGCGCTTGTCTTTCTCGTGCAGGGCACGCAATACCTTGTCCGGCGTGATCGGCACTTCGTCGATTCGCACGCCCACGGCGCTGTAAATGGCGTTCGCCACCGCGGGCATGACCGGCAGCAGCGGCCCTTGGCCGACTTCCTTCGCGCCGTAGGGGCAATTCGGGTCAGGATGCTCGATCAGCGCCACCTCGACCTCCGGCATATCGAGCGCCGAGAGGCTCTTGTAGTCGAGCATCGAAGGCGCGCGGTGCACGAGCGCGCCGGAGAGCTTCTCCGGCAGCCGGCGGAAGGATTGCTCCTCCATCAACGCCTCGCCGAGGCCCATGTACACGCCGCCGATCACCTGGCCTCGCGCGAGCGTGGGATTGAGCGCGCGCCCGATGTCGTGCGCGATCCAGATCTTCGGCACGTGGATCCAGCCGGTGTGCTCGTCGACCTCGGCTTCCACGACGCAGGCGCTGAAGCTGTAGGCGGGCGACGGGCCGACGCCGGCGCCTTTGTATCGCCCCGGCGGCTTCGGCGGCGCGTACGAGCCGACGGCGGAGAGCGTGCCGAGCTGCGCCTCCGCGATCGCCACCGCCTCGACGAACGTCATGGCGCGTCCCGGATCCTC
>DASQYN010000013.1:0-2117 GCA_035639215.1 Burkholderiales bacterium | reverse complement strand
CCGAAGGCGGCCGGCGCTGCCTGGTAACAGGGAGAAGAACAGGGAGGTCCCGCGACACGGCCTCTATCTCCGCCTTCTCTGGACGGGAAACCGCAACTCGTTCAGCGCGTTACCTTGATTGTTAGCCGAAACGGTAACTCCCAAGGTGGGTGAGTCTTGAAAGTCACAGGTTGGGAGAAAATGACGACAGGGATGCGATTTTTGCAGACGCGGGGCGGGGAGGCATGAGTCAAGGTATGGATGATTCTCCGGCCCGAGATCCGCGATCTGATCACCGCGCTTCAGCGCGAGATTGAGGTTTTGCGGGCGGAGAATGCGGCGTTGCGCCAGGAAGTGGCGGAGCTTCGTCGTCGGCTCGACACCAACAGCGCCAACAGCAGCAAGCCGCCGTCGAGCGACGGGTTGAGGAAGCCGCCCCGGATCGCAGGCAGCCTCCGGGGCAAGTCTGGCAAGGCGAGCGGCGGGCAAAGGGGCCACGCCGGGAACACGCTGAAGCCGGCCGCCAAGCCGGACGTCGTCGAGCGTCGCGAGGCTCAGGCCTGCCGCCATTGCTTGGCTGGTCTGACGGCGGGGATGATCACGGGGGTGGAGAAGCGGCAGGTTTTCGATGTTCCGGAGCCGCGCCTCCTCGTCACCGAGCATCAGGCAATGATCTACCGCTGCGCCTGCTGTGGCGGCCTGACCAGGGCCGCCTTTCCCGAAGGGGTGACGTCGCCTGCTCAGTACGGCCCGCGCGTCCGGGCGGCGGCGGTCTATCTCCATGTGCAGCAGCTCGTTCCCGAGGATCGGACGGCGCAGGCGATGGCCGACCTGTTCGGGGCTTCCGGGCTTTGTCCGGCCAGCGTCGTCGCCTGGGGCGAGAGGAAGGCCCAGGCGCTCGAGCCCGTCGCGGCGCGGATCGCCGCGCTCGTGGCGCGCGCCCCCGTCCGGCATCTCGACGAGACCGGGTTTCGCGTCGCGGGCAAGGGCCAGTGGCTGCACACCGCCTCGACCTCGACCCTGACCGCGTACCGGGTGACGGAGAGACGCGGCGCCTTGCCCAAAGGGCTGCGCGCCGGGGTGATCGTCCATGACCACTTCAAGCCCTACTACCGTCTGCCCGGCGTCCGCCACTCTCTGTGCAACGCCCATCACCTGCGGGAGCTCAAGGCGCTCGTCGACATCGACAAGGAACAATGGGCGGGACAAATGCGCGACCTTCTCGTCGAGGCCAACGCCTGGGTCTCGAAGGCCCGCGCCGAAGGGGCGAACGCCCTGCCGGCGCCCGTGCTGGGCGCCCTGATCAAACGCTACAACGCCATCGTCCGGCGCGGGCTTGCCTTTCATCGCGCGCTGCCGCCGCTTACAAAAAGCTCCGGATCACGGGGGCAAGCGCCCCATCGCCCAGGACACAATCTTCTGCGCCGCCTGCACCGATGCAAATCCGACGTCTTGCGCTTCCTCACCGACTTCGCCGTCCCCTTCAGCAACAACGAGGCCGAGCGCGACCTGCGGATGATGAAAGTCAAAACGAAAATCTCAGGCGCCTTCCGCACCATGGACGGAGCGCGCACCTTCGCCCGCCTCCGATCCGTCGTCGCAACCGCCAGAAAGCAGGGTTGGAACATCCTCCAAACCCTCGCCGCAAACCCAGCCGACCTCCTCAATCTCCTCGCTTGACGCGACCAGCTTGGGAGTTACTTTTTCGGCCGGAACGGGGAAATAACAGTCCGCAACAGCGAGCATTTGCGGCGGAGCAAGGATCGGATCCGCCCCGCCGCCCGGCGAGGCGGATCTCGGAGTGAATCGACCAAGATCTCCAACGCTGCGCGCCCCGGCGACGCCGTACCTAGTCAGAAGTCGCCGACGCGCCGAGATCACTGCGCGACATGGGAAGGCGTCGCTTTTTCGCCAAGCCTGGGGACTAGGGTCCTAAGGGAAGACAGAGGACTTTCTTGCTCCTGAACAGGCCGCGGCAAAGCGCGCTTGCTTGTCCCGTGGTTCATCTTGCGTGCGGGCGCCCGTTTGCGCCGATTCGGTTCCCATTTGCGGCGTGGTCGCCCGCATCAGAGCGCGCGCTGGCCGCTTGCCGGGCGCGACCTCGAATTGTGCAACTTCCTTATCGCCTAAGAGCGCAG
>DASQYN010000012.1:0-6167 GCA_035639215.1 Burkholderiales bacterium | reverse complement strand
GACCGCCGCGCCGTTGCGATAGGCGATGACGAGCGGAAGGTACTCGGCGGCGCGCTTCGCCTGATCGTTCGCGTAGATCTGCCAGTACCGGTCGCCGTCCTCGAGGGCGCCTTTCGGCCGGTTGGCGTTCGCCGCGGCGAGCGTCGAGCGCACGTCGGAGAGCGAAATGCCGTAGCCGTTGAGCGCCGCCGGGTTGAGCTCGACGCGAACCGCCGGCAGCGAGCTGCCGCCGACCGTGACCTGCCCAACGCCGCGCACTTGCGAGAGCTTCTGTGCGACCACGGTGGAGGCCACGTCGTACATCTGGCCGCGGCTCATGGTGTCCGAAGTGAGCGTCAGCACCATGATCGGCGCGTCCGCCGGGTTCACCTTGCGGTAGGTGGGATTGTTCGGCATCCCGGTCGGCAGTTGGCTGCGCGCCGCGTTGATCGCCGATTGCACCTCGGTGGCCGCATCGTTGATGTTGCGCGCGAGGTCGAACTGCAGCACCACCCGGCTCGAGCCGAGCGAAGAGTAGGAAGTGATCTCATTCACGCCGGCGATGCGACCGAGCGCGCGCTCGAGCGGCATGGCCACCGTCGCGGCCATCGTCTCGGGATCGGCGCCCGGCAGCTGAGCGGTGACGGAGATCACCGGATAGTCGACCTGCGGCAGCGGCGATACCGGAAGCTGGGTGAACGCTACCGCGCCGGCCAATGTGACGCCGATCGCGAGGAGCGTCGTCGCGACCGGGCGCGCGACGAACGACGCGGAGAGGTTCATGCGCGCGCCTCCGCCGCCCGGGGGCGCCGGGAAAGCCGGTCAAAAGCGAGATAGATCACCGGCGTCGTGAACAGCGTCAGCACCTGGCTGACGATCAGGCCGCCGACCATCGTCAGGCCGAGCGGGTGGCGCAGCTCCGAGCCGACGCCGGTGCCGAGCATCAGGGGCAGCGCGCCGAAGAGCGAGGCGAAAGTGGTCATCAGGATCGGCCGGAAGCGCAGCAGGCAGGCCTGGAAGATCGCTTCGCGCGGCGGCTTTCCTTCGACGCGCTCGGCGTCGAGGGCGAAGTCGATCATCATGATCGCGTTCTTCTTCACGATGCCGATGAGCAGGATGATGCCGATCACGGCCACCACGCCGAGCTGGCTGCGCGCGAGGATCAGCGCGGCGAGCGCGCCGACCGTCGCCGTCGGCAGGGTGGAGAGGATCGTCACCGGATGGATGTAGCTCTCGTAGAGCACGCCGAGCACGATGTACATCGTCACCACGGCGGCGAGGATCAGCAGCAGCGTGCTCGAGAGCGAATCGCGGAACGAGGCGGCCGCGCCCTGGAACTCGGTCTCGATGCTCGGCGGCAGGCCGATCTCGTGCTCGACGCGCTGGATGGCGTCGACCGCGTGGCCGAGCGAGTAGCCGGGCGCGAGGTTGAACGAGATCGCCACCGCGGGAAACTGGCCGATGCGGTTGATCGAAAGCGGCGCGTGGCCGCTGCCGAAGCGCGCGATCGAGGAAAGCGGGACCTGCACGTTATTGGCGCCGGCGACGTAGATGCCGCGCAGGGCCTCGGGCCCGCCGCTGAACTCCGGCTTCACCTCGAGCACCACCCGGTACTGGGTCGCCTGGGTGAAGATGGTCGAGATGAGGCGCTGGCCGAAGGCGTTGTAGAGGGCGGTGTCGACCGCGGCGGGCGTGATGCCGAGGCGGCCGGCGCTGTCGCGGTCGATATCGACGTAGGCCTGCAGCCCCTGGTTCTGCTGGTCGGAGGCGACATCGGCCAGCTCGGGCAGCGCCGCGAGCCGCTCCATGAGCGACGGCACCCATTGGTCGAGCAGCCGCGCATCGGCGGCTTCCAGCGTGTACTGATACTGGGTGCGGCTCACCCGGTCCTCCACCGTGAGGTCCTGCACCGGCTGCATGTGGAGCGTGATTCCCTCGACCCTGGCGAGCTGCGGTTGCAGCCGGCGGATGACGTCGACGGCTCGCACCTTGCGCACCGACAGCGGCTTGAGGTTGATGAGCATGCGCCCGCTGTTCGGCGTGACGTTGGTGCCGTCGACGCCGATGAACGACGACAGGCTTTCTACCGCCGGGTCGGCGAGGACGACGCGCGCGGCCGCCTGCTGGCGCTCCGCCATGGCGGCGAAGGAAACGCTCTCCGGCGCGTCCGAGATGCCCTGGATGACGCCCGTGTCCTGCACCGGGAAGAAGCCCTTCGGCACGGCGACATAGAGCAGCGCCGTGAGGACGAGCGCCGCCGCCGCGACGGCGAGCGTCGCCGCCTGGCGGTCGAGCACCCACTGCAGCGCGCGCGCGTAGCGGGCCACCAGCGCGTCGAACGCCCGGCCGCTCGCCTCGTACAGGCGGCCGTGGCCGGCGCTGCGGCGCAGGAAACGCGCGCACATCATCGGCGTCAGCGTGAGCGAGACGACGGCCGAGATGAGGATCGCCACGGCGAGCGTGACGGCGAATTCGCGGAACAGGCGCCCCACCACCTCGCCCATGAAGAGCAGCGGAATCAGCACCGCGATGAGCGAGAAGGTGAGCGAGATGATGGTGAAGCCGATCTCCCGCGAGCCCGCCAGCGCGGCTTCCAGCGGCGGCGCTCCCGATTCGATGTGGCGCGCGATGTTCTCGATCACCACGATCGCGTCGTCGACCACGAACCCGGCGGCGACCACCAGCGCCATCAGCGTCAGGTTGTTGATCGAGAAGCCGGCGAGGTACATGACGCCGAAGGTGCCGATCAGCGATACCGGCACCGCGACGCTCGGGATGATGGTCGCCGGCAGGTTGCGCAGGAAAAGGAAGATCGCCAGCACCACCAGCGCCACGGCGAAGAGCAGCTCCACCTGCACGTCGCGCACCGAGGCGCGGATCGTCACCGTGCGGTCGGTGAGCACGGCGACGTCCACCGAGGCGGGCAGCGCCGCCTGCAGCTGCGGCAGCAGCCGCTGGATGCGGTCGACCACCTCGATCACGTTCGCGCCGGGCTGGCGCTGGATGTTGAGCACGATCGCGGGCACCTCGTTCATCCACGCCGCGAGGCGCACATTCTCCGCGCCGTCGACGACGTTGGCGACGTCGGAGAGGAAGACCGGCGCCCCGTTCTTGTAGGCGACGACGACGCTGCGGTACTCGGCGGCCGAGCGCAGCTGGTCGTTGGCGTCGATGTTGTAGGCGCGGCTCGGGCCTTCCAGGCTGCCCTTCGCCTTCTTCACGTTCGCCGCGGCGATGGCCGTGCGCACGTCCTCGAGGCCGAGACCGCTCGCCGCGAGGGCTTTCGGGTTTACTTGCACGCGCACCGCCGGACGCTGCCCCCCGGAGAGCGTCACCAGGCCGACGCCGGGCACCTGCGAGAGCTTCTGCGCCAGGCGCGTGTCGGCGAGGTTCTGGATCTCGGGCAGCGGCAGCGTACGTGACGAAAGCCCGAGCGTGAGGATGGGCGCATCGGCGGGATTGACCTTGCTGTAGACCGGCGGCGCGGGCAGGTCCTGGGGAAGCAGATTCGAGCCGGCATTGATCGCCGCCTGCACTCCCTGCTCCGCTACGTCGAGCGCGATCGCAAGGTCAAACTGCAGCGTGATCACCGAGGCGCCGCCCGAGCTCGACGAGAGCATCTGCTTCAGGCCGGGGATCTGGCCGAACTGCCGCTCGAGCGGTGCCGTGACCGACGAGGCCATGACATCGGGGCTCGCGCCGGGATAAAACGTGAAGACCTGGATCGTCGGGTAGTCCACCTCCGGCAACGCGGAGATCGGCAGCAGCCGGTAGGCGAAGCCGCCGGCGAGCACGACGGCGATCATGAGAAGGCTGGTCGCCACCGGCCGCAGGATGAACAGCCGCGACGGATTCATTCGGCCTTCTTGCGCAAGCGGCCGCTCTTGTCGCCTTTGCCGCGTCCCTTGCCCGGCGGCGGCTTGATTTCCGGGCGCTGCGCGGAGGTTTGCACGCTGGCACCCGGACGCAGGCGATCCATGCCGTCGGTCACGACCAGCTCTCCGGCCACAAGTCCCTCGCTCACCGAGACTCGCTGCCCGTCGCTTGGACCGAGCTTCACGGGGCGCTGCGTCACGGTGTTGTCGGCGCCCACGACATACACGAACAGCCCCTGGGCGCCGCGCTGGACGGCGGCCGCCGGGATCACGATCACGTCGTGCAGGGTATCGAGGGTCATGCGGACGTTGACGAATTGATTCGGGAAGAGCGCGCCGTCTTCGTTGGCGAACTGCGCACGCAGCTTGACGGTGCCGGTCGCCGGGTCGACCTGGTTGTCGGCCGAGGCCAGCGCGCCCTGGGCGAGCCTCGCCTTCATCTCGCGGTCCCACGCCGCCACCGGGATCTGCTCGCCGGCGCCAAGGCGCTTCATCACGGCGGGCACCGCGTCCTGCGGCACGGTGTAGAGCACGCTGATCGGCTCGAGCTGCGTGATGACCACCAGGCCGTTCTGGTCGGCGGCGTGGACGATGTTGCCCGGATCGACGAGCCGCAGGCCGAGCCGCCCGCCCACCGGCGCGCTGATCCGCGTGTAGGCCAGTTGCAGGCGCGCGTTCTGCACCTGGCTGCGGTCCATCTGAAGCGCGCCCTCGTATTGGCGCACCAGCGATGCCTGGGTATCGACCTGCTGCTTGGCGATCGAGTCCTGGGCGAAGAGGGTCTTGTAGCGCTCGAGATCGAGCTGCGCATTGGCGAGCAGCGCTTCGTCGCGCTTGAGCTGACCTTGCGCCTGCTCGAGCTGCACCTGGAAGGGCCGCGGATCGATCTCGGCGAGCAGCTCGCCTTGCCGTACCCGCTGGCCTTCCCGGAAGTAAACGCGCACGAGCTCCCCGTCGACGCGCGAGCGCACGGTCACGGTGCGTAGCGGCGTCGCGGTGCCAAGCGAGTTCATGACGACGTCCATGTCGCCCGGCGATGCGGCGGCCGCGACCACCGGAATCGGCCCGGCGAAGCCGGCCCGCCCGGGCCCGCCGACGCGCGTCGGCGCCGGCGTGGTCCAGTATTGCCGGTAGACGGCGTAGATCAGCCCGGCGAGCAGGGCGACCAGCACGACGGCGAGCAGCGCCTTGGGAACGCGGCGCATCAGAGCTCCAGCTTGTAGCCGACGCCGTAGATCGAGCGCACCAGCTCCTCGCCCGGCCGCACCGCCTCGAGCTTGCGGCGCAGGTTCTTGATGTGGGCGTCCACCGTGCGATCGGTGACCACCCGATGGTCTTGATACAGCCGCTCGAGCAGCTTGCCGCGCGAGAACACCCGCCCCGGCGCGGCGGCCAGCGTGCCGAGCAGGCGCAGCTCCACCGGCGTGAGGTCGAGGCTGCGGCCGTCGAGCTGCGCGAGATGCTTCGCCTCGTCGAGCACGAGGCCCGCGCTCGGCGCGCGACGCCGGCGCAGGATGGTGCGCACGCGCGCCACCAGCTCGCGTACGCTGAACGGCTTGCACACGTAGTCGTCGGCGCCGAGGTCAAGGCCGATCAGCCGGTCGATCTCCTCCACCTTGGCGGTCACCATGACGATGGGCACGTCGGAAAAGCCGCGCAGCTCGCGGCAGATATCCAGGCCGTCGCGGCCCGGCAGCATCAGGTCGAGCAGGATCAGGTCCGGCGAGTTCGCCCGCACCCACGGCACCACCTCCGTGCCGTTGCCGATCGAATGCGCCTCGTAGCCCGCAGCCTTGAGATAGTCGGCCTCGAGCGCGGCGAGCTTCGGCTCGTCTTCCACGATGAGGATGCGGCTCATGTCGCCACCGGCAGGCGGACCGAGATGCGCAGGCCGCCGAGCGGCGAAGCGCAGGCGGCGAGCTCGCCACCGTGCGCCGCGGCGATGCTGCGGCTGATGGCGAGTCCGAGGCCGGCGCCGCCGCTCGCGCGGCTGCGCGAACCCTCCACGCGGTAGAAACGCTCGAAGAGATGCGGCAGCGCGTCGGCCGGCACGCCCGGGGCCGAGTCATCGAAATCGATCCTCACTACCGAACCCTCGCGCCGCAGGCCGACCCGCACGCGGCCGCCGTGGTCGGTATAGCGGAAGGAATTCTCGAGCACGTTGCGGAACATCTGCATGAGCCGATCAGGGTCGGCGAAGACCGGCACGCCGGCCTCGCAGTTCGACTCGAGCGCAAGGCCGCGCTGCGCGAAGCGCTCGCGGTACGAATCGAGCGCCTGCTGGAGGAGCGGCGCCACCTCGAGCGTGCGCTT
>DASQYN010000011.1:0-5468 GCA_035639215.1 Burkholderiales bacterium | reverse complement strand
CGCGGCGCGGCGGGAGCGTCGAGGTTCGGCGATCTTTCCGGCTGCGTCGCGTCGGCGGGCGGGGCGGGCGGCGGCGTGCGAACGTCGCCGCTTCCCGGTCCCTGCGCGAGCGCCGGCAACGCCGCGAGGGCGAGCACGAGCGTGGCAAATCTCCTCATCGCCGCGAGTGGTGCAAGTTCCGCGCCGTTGTAACGCGACAACGTGTCGCGCCGCACCGCGTCGAAATTCGTGACAATCGGACGCGCGCTTCGCGCGGCTTGCTGCTACGCTCGGCTGGCAATTCAAGGAGGAGCGAGAACATGAATGCCGTCATGAATCCTGCCGTGGTGTCCCGCATCGTTTCGCTGATTCCCGAGCGCACGGCACGCGCTCTTAGCGGCACGGCTTTCAGCCTCGAAGGTGCTCGCGCCTGCAGCGATCCGGCGCGCCTGGTGAGCGTCGCACGGCTGCTGCAGTGGCTTTCGCCGCTCAATCCGCTGAGCGGCGACGATCAGCGGGCGCTCGGCCTGCACGTGAACCTGGTCCGGCCGGGACATCCGGACGAGCCCGCCGAGAGCGACGAGGTCGACGACCAGGGTGACGGCGCGTCGGTCGCGGAAAGCCTGCGCTTCTAGCCGGGCCGCTGCCGCGCTGCAGCACGGCATGCCCCTTGCACGACCGGCCGCAGTCCTTTAACTCCTCTGGAGGTCGGTATGTTGAGCTGGGCTATCGGCTTTTTCATTGTTGCGATCATCGCCGCCATCCTCGGTTTCGGCGGCGTGGCGGGCGCCGCGGCGGGAATCGCCAAGGTGCTGTTCTTCCTCTTCCTGATCGCCTTCGTGGTCTCGCTGGTCATGGGCTGGCGCGGCCGCGGCGGGCCGGGGACCCCACCCGTATAGAAAGAAAGGCAGCGAAACCCGGGTTCGAGCCCGGGTTTTTTGTTTAGGCTCGGTCCGCATGAGGCTGGGCCTTTTCATGATGCCCCTGCACCCGGCGCACCGCGACCCGGCGCGCACGCTGCAGGAGGACCGGGAGGCGGTGATCCTCGCCGACGAGCTCGGCTTTCACGACGCCTTCGTCGGCGAGCACCTCACCGACCGCTGCGAGAACATCGCCAACAGCTTCATCTTCCTCGCCACGCTGATCCCGCAGACGCGGCGCATCCGGCTCGCCACCGGCACGTCGAACCTCTCGCACGCGCATCCGGCGCTCATCGCCGCGCACGCCGCGATGTTCGACCACCTCGCGCAGGGCCGCTTCATCTTCGGCGTCAGCCCGGGCGCGCTCGCCTCGGACGCCGAGGCGCTCGGCATCTTCGCCGAGGACCGCAACCGGCTCTTCGCCGAGGCGATCGACGTGATCCTCGCCATCTGGGAGCGCGAGCCGCCCTACGACATCGACCTCCCCGGCAACCGCTTCAAGGTGAGCACGCGCCGCACGCTGCTTCCCGAGCTCGGGCGCGGCATCATGTACAAGCCCTACCAGAAGCCGCGCCCCGAGATCGTCGGCACGGTGGTCGCGCCGCACTCGAAGGGCGTGATCGCGATGGGCGAGCGCGACTTCCATCCGCTCTCGGCCAACTTCCTGCTGCCGCAATGGCTGCCGAGCCACTGGGCGAACTACGCGGCCGGCAAGAAGAAGGCGGGAAAGGAAGCCGACGCGGGCGACTGGCGCATCGCGCGCACGATCTTCGTCGCCGACGACGACAAGGTAGCGGCCCGCTACGGCCGTGACGATCCGGCGAGCCCGTATCGCTTCTACTGGGACAAGCTGCGCGGCAACATGATGCGCGCGAAGCGCCACGTCATCTTCAAGCGCCACGAAGCCGAGGACGACGCCGCGGTGACGCTCGAGCGGCTGCTCGACGAGCTGGTGATCTGCGGCAGCGTGCCGAGCGTGGTCGAGCAGGTCCTGCGGCTTCACGAGCAGGCGGGAGACTTCGGCGAGATCGTCTACGCCAACCTCGACTGGGTCGAGCCGCGCCTCGCGCGCCGCTCGATGGAGCTGATGGCGGGCGAGGTGATGCCGCGCGTCAACCGGGCGCTTCGCGCGTAGCGGGCGGGCGCCTGTCGGGCTGGCGCAACGGCGGCGCTGCGCCCAATGGAGCATTGCGGCGCCGGCCGCGCCGCCGCATAGTCGCGGCACCGAAATCACCCACCTGTGAGGACTCATCCATGAAGCTCGCGCAAACGCTTTTCTTCCTCGTCGCCGCCGCGCTCGCGCTCGCGGTCGGCTCTGCGAACGCCGCCGACAAGGCGAAGACCGATCACAAGGCCGCCGCCGGCGCCACCAGCGACAAGATCGGCACCGACAAGAACGATCCCGGCTTCAACGTGCTCGACAAGAACCACGACGGCTATCTCTCGCGCAGCGAGGCGGCGAAGAGCCCGACGGTGTCGAAGCGCTTCAAGGAGGCCGATCGCAACAACGACGGCAAGCTCTCGCGCACCGAGTACCTGATGACGATGACGGCCCAGGACGCGAGCACCGCGAAGAAGAAGGTCGAGGGCGCGATGGACCGCCATAACGAGAACAAGCAGTCCGGCACCGGCGGCACGAGCAGCAGCAAGGGCAAGTAAGCCAGGCCGCTCTGCAGTAATCTGCGACGGGCCCGCGCCTCGAGGTGCGGGCCCGTCGCCTTTTGGGGGAGCCGATGACGAAGCTGCAGCGGATGAAATGGGTGGCCACGGGGCTGCTCGTGCTGGCGGCCGTGGTCTACGCCGTCGCGCAGGCGCTCGAGGATCGGCAGCCGTGGCTGCGCTACGTGGCGATCGCCGCGGAGGCGGCGATGGTCGGCGCCATCGCCGATTGGTTCGCCGTGACCGCGCTCTTCCATCACCCGCTCGGGCTGCGCTTCATCCCGCACACGGCGGTCATCCCGCGCAACAAGCAGCGCATCGCCGCCGGCATCGCGCAGTTTATCGAGCAGAACTTCCTCAGCGCCGCGGCGGTGGTGCAGCGCATCCGCGAGTTCCGGCCGGCGCGCACGCTGTACGGCTGGTTGCTTGCGCCGGGCAACGCCGAGGCCGTCGCGGCGTACGGCGCGCGGCTCGCCGGCTACCTGCTCGACGCGCTCGACGACCAGCGGGTACGCCATTTCTTCCAGGAGAACTTCCGCCGCATGGCGAAAGGCCTCGACGTCGCCGGCGCCGCGGCGCAGGTGCTCGACGTGCTGACCGAGAACCGCCGCCACCATGAGCTTCTCGACGCGGCCCTGAAGGCGCTCGACGAGCTGCTCTCGCGCGAGGAGACGCGCCGGTTCATCGCCGCCGAGATCGCGCGCAACGCGCCGCTGCTCAAGCGCTTCAGCGACCTCTTCCGCCTCGCCCTCGACGAGCGCGCGGCGCTGAAGATCGTCGAGGTGCTGATCGAGAAGGTGGGCGAGGTGCGCGCCGCCGAGGAGCACGAGCTGCGCCGCCGCTTCGACGCCTACGTCGCCGGCTTCGTGCAGCGCCTGAAGGCCGACGAGCGGCTGCGCGCGCGCGTGGAAGCGCTGCGCGACGAGGCGCTGGCGAGCCCGGCGCTCGCCCGCTACGTCGGCGGCCTGTGGGATGAGCTACGCGCCTGGCTGAAGAGCGATCTCACGCAGCAGCCCTCCGCGGTGCGCGAGAAGGCAACGCAGGCGCTGCGGGCGATCGCGCGCAGCCTCGAAGCCGACGAGGCGATGCAACGCTGGATCGACGAGCGCATCCTCGCCGCGGCGCCCGCGCTGGTCGACGAGCACCGCGCCGCGATCGGCCGCTTCGTCGAGGAGCAGATCCTCTCCTGGCAGGAGCGGCGCCTGGTCGAGGAGCTCGAGCGGCACCTCGGCGCCGATCTGCAGTACATCCGGGTGAACGGCACGGTGGTCGGCGCGCTGGCCGGGCTGGCGATCGCCATCGTCACCGACCTGGCCCGGCTCCTGCCGGCTTGAATCTTGCGTCTCGGCACGGGTTTGCCGGCCAAGGAGAACCAACATGGCAGCTTTTACACTCGAGCGCCGAGTCGCCGACAATCCCGCCCTCGTCCCGACGACCGGCGACCGCCGGCGCAAGCCGCGCTTCGTCTGCGATCCCGAGCGCGAGGAGGCGTACTGGCGCGAGAACTATCGCCGCGAGCCGTACTACGAGCGCGGCTACGCCTTCGACGATTACCTGCCCGCCTATCGCGTGGGCTGGGAAGCGCGCGTCTACTATCAGGAAGGGCGCAGCTTCGACGAGGTCGAGCGCGAGCTCGAGCGGCAGTACCGGCGCAGCCGCGGCGCCTCGCAGCTCGGCTGGGAAAAGAACCGCCACGCCGCGCGCGCGGCCTGGGAGCGCTTCGACGACCCGAGCCTCTGGATCGACGCCAGCCAGTAAAGGCTAGACCTTCAGGAAAAGCGTGACGAGCGCTCGCGGCCCGCGCTGCGCGCTCCAGTGCCCGTGCACCGATCGATCGAACGTTGCCCCGGCGGGAAGCGAGTCCGCGGCGAAGAAGTGCTCGCCCGGCCGGAACAGGCGCGGATTGCCGTCGCGCACGCCGATCTCCATCTCGCCATCGAGAATGAACACCCATTGCGGGTTGGGCGTGCAGTGCCAGTCGCTGCGAAAGCCCACCGGGCTGCGGCGCAGCTGGTAGCCCGCGGCGGGCAGGATCCTCGAGAGCAGCGACTGCGGCGTGCCTTCGTCGAGCGCAATCGCCTCCTCGCGAAAGCGCGCGCGACCGTCGTGGTCCGTAAAGAGAATCACCTTGGTGAAAAGATTCATTTGCCGTATTTCTCGATCGCGCCGCGCGCGAGGGAGATGCCGTGGCCGGGAGTGTCGGGAATCTTCAGGAAGCCGTCCTTGCACTCGGGGAGCGCCTCGAAGAGGTCGGGCGGCGCCCAGTCCATGAACTCGACGAGGAAGCCGTTCGACGAAGCGCCGACCGCATGGATGGCGATCTCGTGCACGAGGTGCGGCGTGAAGGGAACGCCGTGCGCCGCGGCGAGGCGGGCGATGCGCAGCGTCTCCGAGAAGCCGTTGGCGCGGCACACGTCCGGCATGGCGTAGGCGACGGCCTTGCGCTCGAACAGCGCCTTGAATTCCCAGCGCGTGTAGTGGTTCTCGCCCGCGGCGACCGGGATGCGGATGCGCCGCGCCACCTCCGCCATGCCGTCGAGGTCGTCGGCGAGCACCGGCTCCTCGTACCAGACGAGGTCGAATTCCTCCAGCGCCGCGGCCTGGCGCACGTTGCCGAGCACGTCGCGCGTCTGGTTCACGTCGACCATCATGCGCACGCCCGGACCGAGCGCCTTCTTCACCGCGGCGACGCGCTCGCGGTTCACCTTCTCGTCCGGGTGGTGGATCTTCATCTTGTAGTACTTGCAGCCCAGGCCGGCGTATTTTTCGGCTTCCGCGACGAGGTCGGCGACGCTGTATCTCGCCCAGCCGCCGCTGCCGTAGGCCGCCACGCGCTCGCTCGCCGCTCCCCACAGCTTGTACAGCGGCAGCCCGGCGCGCTTGCCGGCCAGGTCCCAGAGGCCTATGTCG
>DASQYN010000010.1:0-3600 GCA_035639215.1 Burkholderiales bacterium | reverse complement strand
ACGGGCGCGGTGCGCGGCATCGAGATCATGGACTACCGCGAAACCTACGGCGGCGAGATCCGCAACGCCGCGTGGCGGCAGCAGTTCGTCGGCAAGCACCACGGCGACGCCCTCGAGCTCGGCCGCACCATCCAGAACATCAGCGGCGCGACGCTCTCCTGCCGCAACGTCATGAACGGCGTGAAGCGGCTGCTTTCCATGCAGGCGCTGGCACTGCAATGAATCGTCGAGCTCGCCCGCTGCTCGGCACCTTCGTCGAGATCTCGGCATGGGGCGGCGCCGATGACGCGATTTCGCGCGCCTTCGGCGCCATCGCCCAGCTGGAAAAGCAATTGAGCTTCCATGTCCCGGCAAGCGAGCTTTCGCAACTCAACCGAAACGGACACGCCACTATCGGAACGCACTTGCGCCATGTGTTGGCGATGGCCCTTCGCATCGCACGCCTGAGCGGCGGCGCCTTCGATCCGAGCTCTCCGCGCGGGAGCTGGCGCGACATCGAGCTGCTGTCCGGCGCGCGCGTGAGGTTCAAGCGCGCGCTGTGCGTCGACCTGGGCGGCATCGCCAAGGGCTACTGCGTCGACCGCGCGGTTGCGGAGCTGCGGCGCGCCGGTGTCGAGAGCGGGCTGGTCAATGCCGGCGGCGACCTGCGCGCCTTCGGCGCGCGGGCTTTTCCGCTACACCTGCGTCATCCCGAGGATTCACGTCGATTGCTGCCGCTCGGCGAGCTGCGCAATGCGGCGCTCGCCACCTCGGCGACCTACCTGCGAGGACAGGACCGCTGCGCGGGAGCTGCTCCGCTGGTGCCGGGCGCAAGCGTCAGCGTGCGCGCGCGACGCGCGGCGATCGCCGACGCCCTGACCAAGGTCGTGGCGGTGATGGGCGAGCGGGCGGCGCCCGTGCTCGCACGTTACCGTGCGCAGGCGTGGATCGTCGCCGCGCGCGAGAGGGCCGCGGCATGAAGCTCGGCACAAGCCACGAGCGCTGGATCCACATGGTGCTGGCGGCGGTGTACTTCACCGGTGTCGCCTGGCTCTTGCTGCGCTATGGCGTTCGCGACGACGGCTTGGAGAGCGGCTGGAGCGTGGCGCGCGCATGGCTGCTGCGCGCGCACGGGGCGGCGGCCATGCTGACCCTCGTGACGATCGGTTCGCTTCTCGCCATCCACGTGCCTTCCGGCTGGCGCCTGGGCACCAATCTCCGCTCCGGCATCGGCATGCTCGCCACTATGGCCGGGCTCGCGCTCACCGGCTGGCTGCTCTACTACGCCTCGGGCGAGAGCCTGCGCGCCTGGTCGAGCTGGGTGCACATCGTGATCGGCGCCGCCGCGCCGCTTTTCCTGCTCTGGCACCTCGCCTATCGCCAACGCAGTGCTAAGGTGAAGGCATGGATCTCGGCCTCGAAGGAAAACGCGCGCTGATCACCGGCGGCAGCATGGGCATCGGAAGGGCGGCGGCGCTGGCGCTCGCTGCCGAAGGCTGCCGGGTGGCGATCGCCGCGCGCGGCAAGGACGCGCTCGAGCGGGCGGCGCAGGAGATCGGCGCCGAGGCGCTCGCCGTGCAGGCCGATTGCACCCGGCCGGACGACGCTCGCCACATGGTGGACGAGGTGCTCGGGCGCTTTGGCGGCATCGATATCCTCGTCAACAGCATCGGCGCGGCGAAGTCCGGTTCCTTCCTCGAGCAGCCCGAGGAGGAATGGCGCGAGAGCCTCGAGCTCAAGCTCTTCGGGGTGGTGCGCTGCTGCCGCGAGGTCGTGCCGCACATGCAGCGCGCCCGCTGGGGACGCATCGTGAACGTCATCGGTCACCGCGGGCGACAGCCCGAGAGCCAGGCGATGCCCGCCGGCGTGGCGAACGCAGGCCTGATCAACTTCACTAAGGCGCTCGCCGGCGAGCTCGCGCGCGACGGCGTGCTGGTGAACGGCGTGAGCCCCTGCCCGATGCAAACGCGGCGGCTCGACTACATGGTGAAGGCCAAGGCGTCGATGATGCGCATCTCCGAGCAGGCGGCGCGTGCGGAATTCCTGCGCGATATCCCGATCGGCCGCTTCGCCGAGCCGCACGAGATCGCGCCGCTCATCGCCTTCCTTGCCTCCGAGCGCAATAGCTACATCACGGGCGCGAACATCGCCATCGACGGCGGCGCGACGCGAGCCGGCTGAGAAGATCGCCCTCGGGAGTAGCATGTCCGCGGGAACGTTCCCTAACCGAGGAGGGACCATGGCAAAGATGACCGACCAGTATCTGGCCAACAACCGCAAGTACGCAGCCGGCGAAGCGCTGCACAAGCCGAATCATCCCGGGAAGCAGCCGATCAGCCCGGCGAAGCACGTCGCGGTGCTCGCCTGCATGGACGCGAGGATCGACGTCGAAGACCTGCTCGGCCTGCAGACCGGCGACGCGCACATCATCCGCAACGCCGGCGGCGTGGCGAACGAGGATGCGATCCGCAACCTGATCATCTCGCACCACCTGCTCGACACGAACGAGATCATCCTGATCCATCACACGCGCTGCGGCATGCTGGCCTTCACCGACGATCTGCTGAAGGCCGGCCTCGAGGGCGACGCGGCGGCGGAGAAGCTGCTCGGCCAGGCGACCCAGCGCAAGTTCACGAGCTGCAAGAAGTGCTCGGCGACGCCGTCGCAGTTCCACGCCTTCCGCGGCCCGATCGAGGCGCTCGACGCGCCGCGCAGCGACAAGCAGGTGGAACGCCTGCAATGGGACGTGCGGCGCAGCATGTCGGCGATCCTCAACCATCCGTGGATCCCGACGAGCGGTCCGGACGCCGTGACGGTGCGCGGCTTCGTCTACGACGTCGACACCGGGAAGCTCGACGAGGTGAGCTATCCCGGGCCGATGGGGTCAATCGGCTAGTCATGCATCCGAAAACCCGCTATCTTTTCGTCGCCTCCATGGACGTCGACCCGGACAAGGAGGCGCTCTTCAACGAGGTCTACGACAAGGAGCACGTGCCGCTGCTTCTCAAGGTGCCGGGCGTGCTCGCCGTGACGCGCGCGACGAGCGCGCCGCTCGAGATGGTGCTGGGCGGTGAGAAGAAGAAGATCGTCGCCGAAGGCGAGCCGCGCTACAGCGCCTACTACGAGCTGGAGAACGCCGAGGTGCTGACCAGCCGGGCATGGGCCGCGGCGGTGGATTCGGGACGCTGGCCCGGCGAGGTGCGGCCTTACACCCGCAATCGCCGGCACGTGCTCAAGAAGGTGGGCTAGCCGGACGCGTACGCGAGCGGCACGGCGGCCTCCGGCGAGAGCACGCGGAACGTCATGCTCTCCTGGAGGTACAGCCGCACGCTGCTCGCGCTGTGCTCGAGATAGCCGATCGAGAAGTCCTGCCCGACCGTGAGCTCGAAGTCGCCGCCGCGCAGGCTGAGCACCACGGCGCCGTCCACCGCCGGCGCCGAGACGATCGGCCCGTCGAGCAGGCGGCGCAGCTGCTCGAGCGCGGGGAAGCCGCCGAGCATCGTCTTGCCGAGGCCGGTGAAGCAGCGCGGGCCGAGGGCGATCGCATACGGGCCGCCGATGCCGGCGGCGCGCAGCTTGTGCAGCGCCTCGGCGACCGAAGCGAGGTACTTGGTGTAATCC
>DASQYN010000009.1:0-2187 GCA_035639215.1 Burkholderiales bacterium | reverse complement strand
ATCAACTCGCACATTTGCTCCGCGCTTCCTTCAGACCCCGCCTTGCGGCGATAGCCCTTGCGCATCGCTAACCCGACTTTCTCAACTGGAGCAGGTAGGCGGCGTATTTTGGGACTGGGAGGGAGCAAAAGGCGAGTCGGTTCAATGACGGGGTTTTGAAATTCGCCTGTAGTGGAGACCAAGTATCTTTTCAGAAGAATTGTTTGGCGTAGATTTGTTTCGCCATGTATTTGCGCCCGAATCGACGCTTCAAGGACGGTAAGGAGCACCGCTACTGGAGCATTGTCGAGAGCAAGCGCTGCGCCGGCGGCAAGGTAGTGCAGCGCCCGGTGCTCTATCTCGGCGAAATCAACGACAGCCAGCAGGAAGCCTGGTGTCGGGTGATCGAGGCCTTCGACGAGGGGGCGCAACAAACCACCCAATTGGCCCTGTTCCCCGCCGACCGGCCGTTGCCCGATCACGCCGAGGGCCATGGCGTGCAGATCCGGCTCGGGGCCATGCAACTGCATCGGCCGCGGCAGTGGGGCGCGTGCTGGCTCGTCTGCCAGCTCTATGAGCAACTGGAACTCGACCGCTTCTGGGCGGCTCGTCTGCCCGATTCGCGCGAAGGGACCTGCTGGAGCCGCATCCTCGAGACGCTGGTGTGCTACCGGCTCATCGATCCAGGCAGCGAATGGCGTCTGCACCGGCTGTGGTTCGAACAAAGCGCCATCGGCGATCTGCTCGGCGGAGATTTTGCGCTGGTCGAGAAGAACGCGCTCTATCGTTGCCTCGACAAGCTTGTCGAGCACAAACCGGCGCTGTTCACGCATCTGCGTCGGCGCTGGCAGGATCTGTTCGGCGCCCGCTTCGACGTCCTTCTCTACGATTTGACCAGCACCTACTTCGAATCCGATCCGCCGAGCGACGAGAGCGACAAGCGCCGCCACGGCTACAGCCGCGACAAGCGCCCAGACTGCGTGCAGGTGGTCATTGCGCTCGTCGTGACGCCCGACGGATTTCCGCTCGCTTACGAAGTTCTCCCCGGCAACACCTCCGACAAGACGACGCTGCGCGCCTTCCTTTCGAAGATCGAGGCGCAGTACGGCAAGGCCCAGCGCATCTGGGTGATGGACCGCGGCATCCCCACCGAAGAGGCGCTCACCGAAATGCGGCAATCCGATCCGCCCGTCGCCTATCTGGTGGGAACCCCCAAGGGACGGCTCTCCAAACTGGAAAAGTCTCTCGTCGGCCTGCCCTGGCATGAGGTGCGGCCGGGCGTCGAGGTGAAGCTGTTGGCCGAGGACGACGACCTTTACGTGCTTGCAAAGAGCCGGGCGCGCATCGACAAGGAGCGCGCCATGCGAAAGCGGCAGCTGAAGTGGCTGTGGGCGCGACTGGCGAAGCTGGCGCACATGGACCTCTCTCGCGAGAGCCTGCTGATGAAGCTCGGCGCCGCCCGCGCCAAAGCGCCTGCGGCATGGCGCCTCCTCGACATAGCGGTCGACCCGCGCAAAGCCACCTTCGCCTACGCGCTCGACCGCAAAAAGCTGCGCCAAGCGCGCCGGCGCGAAGGCCGCTACCTGTTGCGCACCAACATGCGCGGGCGCGATCCGGCCGAGCTGTGGCGGTTCTATATTCAACTCGTCGAAGTCGAGGCGGCCTTCAAGAACCTCAAGGACGATCTGCAGCTACGGCCGATCTATCACCAGCTGGAGCAGCGCATCGAGGCGCACATCTTCGTGGCCTTCCTCGCCTATTGCCTGCACGTCACGCTGCGCGCCAAGCTCCGGCCACTGGCAGCCGGCCTCTCCCCGCGGGCGGTGCTCGACAAGCTTGCCGCCATCCAGATGCTCGACGTCCACTTCCCAACCACCGACGGCCGAACCCTGATCTTGAGCCGTTACACCGAGCCGAACAGCGACCGGAAACTCCTCCTGCGGCAACTCGACCTCACCCTACCGTCGCAGCCGCCGCCGCGAATCGCTGCTCCTGCGCCGGCCGCTCAGCACCCGCAACCCGCCATGTAGTGGAGACCTTCGACCGCCCAGCCTTGATTCCACGGCCCTTTCCATCCGCTCGCCTCCTCAGTTGAGAAAGTCGGGCTAAAACCCTTTTCGCAAGTTGTGTTCATCGGAGCGGTTGGCCGAGTCGAGAGCATTGACGTTTTGGCGGCCCGTAAAGGCCGCTCGGCCCGTTCGGTGACTA
>DASQYN010000008.1:0-3914 GCA_035639215.1 Burkholderiales bacterium | reverse complement strand
CCCGCGCCCACCGGCTCTACGGGCTGAGCCCGGTCGAGCAGGTGGCGCTGACGGTGAACGTCGCGCTGCGGCGCGAGGCGGCGACGCTCGACTATTACCGCACCGGGACCTCGCCGGACGCCTTCGCGACGCTGCCCAAGGAATGGACGGCCGACCAGATCCGTTCGTTTCAGGATTATTTCGACGCGCTGATGAGCGGCAATCTGGCGCGGCGGCGGATGCTGAAATTTATGCCGGCCGACTTCCGCCTGATCGAGACGCGCCAGCCGCCGCTGAAAGACCAGTACGACGAATGGCTTGCGCGGGTCATCTGCTACGCCTTCTCGGTGCCGGCGACGCCGTTCGTGGCGCAGGTGAACCGGGCGACATCAGAGACGATACGGATGCAGGCGACGCAGGAGGGGCTCCTGCCGCTCAAGACCTGGATCAAGAGCGCGCTCGACCTCGTGATCCAGTCGTGCATGGGCGAGCCGAACCTCGAGTTCGTGTGGGTCGGCGACGACGCGATCGACCCGCTGCAGCAGGCGCAGACGCTGAACATCCTCGTCTCCGCCGGGATCAAGACGCGCGATGAGGCGCGGGCCGAGCTGGGTTTAGCAGGCGAGGGGAAAACGGGGGCCGGCGCCAAAGGCCTTGGGGAAGTACAACCAGAATCAGTAACTCCCAAGCTGCCAAGCTGTGGGAGTTACGCGACCAGTGTCTGGATGAGGGCGTGAGGGGCGGCGGTCAGGGTGTGGAGTATGTTCCAGCCGCGTTTGCGCGCGGTTGCGACGATCGAGCGGACGACGGCGAAGTCGCAGGCGGCGTCGACGGTGCGGAATCCGCCGGAGATTTTCATCTTGACCTTCATCATGCGCAGGGACTGTTCGGCCAGGTTGTTGGTGAAGGGGACGGAGAAGTCGACCAGGAAGCGCAGAACGTCGTCTTTGAACTCGTGCAGTCGGATGAGCAGGTTGTGTCCGGGGCGGTGTTTAGTCCGGCCGCGGTTTGATGGATGTCGTTGAAGGCGCGGCAAGCTGCGATGAAAGGCGAGGCCCTGCCGCAGGATCTTCCAGTAGCGAGCGATGAAGCCGTTGAGCGCGGGCGGGTCCAGGCTGGTCGCGCCCGCTTCGCGCGCTTGCTCGACCGCGGAATTGGCCTCGAGCAAGAGATCGCGCATGGGCGCGGCCCACGGCTCCTGGTCGATCTCGATCAGCGCCTTCAGTTCGCGCAGATGATGGGCGTTGCAGAGCGCATGGCTGACATCCTTCAGCCCGGAGTAGGACTTGAAGCCGTCGTGGACCGCGACGCCGCCGGTGAGGCCCTCCGGCATCTCGCCGCGTTTGGCCGACACGCGATAGTGGGTCACCGTCTCGGTGGCGGCGGTGTGCAGCCATTGTCCCTTTCCGGCGATGCGAAAGCCGGTTTCGTCGAGGCAACGGACTGGCGCGGCCGCCGCCAGCGCCGCGATCTGCGCCGCCACCGGGTCGAGCGCCGCGGCCTTGCCGCGCACCCAATTGGCGACGCTGTCCGGACACAGACGCACCGCTCCGAACAGATCATTCATGGCTTCGGCGACCCGATCCTCGGGAATAAGCTGATGGACGTTGAGATAGACCGCCGCCGCCCGGACGCGCTCCCCGTATTGCGTCGGCGCAGCCACGCCCTCGGGGAAGGCCGCCCGCGTCACCCCGCGGCACTGTTCGCAGACGTAGATCGCGGCCTGATGCTCGGTCACCTCGATCAGCCGCTCGGGCAGATCGAACACCTGTCGCTTCTCCACGCTCCGCTCCATCGAAGCGGTGAGTCCCGCGCAGCAATGGAGACAGGCCTGCGCCTCGTGCCGCACCACCCGATCGGGCGTCTCGACCTGCCGCAACGTGTCGCCCTTGTGGCCCGCCTGCCCGCCGCTTTTCTTGCCCGAGCGCCCGCGAAGGCTTCCGGGAACGCGCGGCTTCTTCTTCAACCCGTCGCTCGACGGCGGCTTGGAACTCGTGGAGCTGTCCAGGTCCAATCGTCGCCGAAGCTCGGCCACTTCCGCCCGGAGGGCGGCGTTTTCGGCCCGCAGCGCCTCGTTCTCCCCGCGAACCGCCGCGTTCTCCCCCCGCAACACCTCGTTCTCGGCCCGCAGCGCCTCGTTTGCGCGACGCAGCCGCGCGACTTCGCCGCGCAACTGCGCGATGTCGCCCATGAGAGCGCCGATCGAGTCCCGAATCGCGGTGGAGCGAAGATGCATCTCCACCTTGACTCATGTTTCCCCCCGGCGCGTCATGCACAATCAACGCGCCCGCAAACATTTCACGCCATCTGTTGCAAAACGGACTCACCCAGCTTGGGAGCCAACCAGCGCCTGCGGCGCGCCATTATGGATGAAAATGGTGGCGGCGCGGGCCGTTTTGTCGGAGCTTCGCGACGGGCGATCGTGTGAGGCTGACATAACTCCGGTGGCTGACGACCCCGATTGGGAGTCCGGCCCGCGCTGCATAGAGGTACCATTCTTTGTCGCCCCCGGGAACGGGGAGAACGTGTAGCAGTGTCTCGAACATACCTGCAGCGTCACGGTCGCCTTCAGAGAGAAGGAGGCGATGATGCAAACGCTCATTGAGCGGTGCTGCGGTCTGGACGTGCATCAGGAGACGGTCGTGGCGTGCCTTCTCATCGGCGCGCCTGGGGTGCAGCCGACCAAGGAGGTGCGGACGTTTCGCACGGTGACGCGGGAACTCGAAGCGTTGCGGGACTGGCTGCTGGAAGCGGGAGTGACGCACGTCGGGATGGAGAGCACGGGCATCTACTGGCGACCGGTTTACGCCGTGCTTGAGGGTTTTTTCGAGTTGATCGTCGGCAACGCCCGGCACATGCGCAACGTGCCCGGGCGCAAGACCGATGTGAAGGACTCCGAGTGGATCGCCGATCTGGTTCGGCACGGCCTGATCGCCAAGAGCTTCGTGCCGCCCCGGCCGCTGCGGGAACTGCGCGACTTGCTGCGCTACCGCCGCAAGCTGGTGGAGAGCCAGGCGGCCGAACGCAACCGGCTCCTCAGGCTCCTGGAAACCGCCAACATCAAGCTGGCGAGCGTCGCTTCCGACGTCTTCGGCGTATCCGGCCGCGCGATGCTCCGGGCGCTGATCGCAGGCGAGGCCTCTCCCGAGGCGATGGCCGATCTCGCCAGGGGCCTGTTGCGCCGCAAGCGCGCCGATCTGATCCTGGCGCTCGACGGGCGCCTCGAGGAGCATCACCGCTTCCTCCTGGCGATGCAACTGCGCCGGCTCGAGGCGATCGAGGCGGACATCGCAGCGCTCGACCAGCGCATTGGCGAGCGGCTCGAGCCCTATGGCGCGCAGCACGCGCTCCTGATGCAGATTCCCGGCGTCGACTGGGTGGTCGCGGCCGTGCTGATCGCCGAGATCGGCGTCGACATGAGCGTGTTCTTGAGCGTCTATCATTTGTCGGCCTGGGCGGGCGTCTGTCCTGGCAACCATGAGAGCGCCGGCAGGCAAAAGAGCGGCCGGGCCCGAAAGGGCAACATCCACCTGCGCACGATCCTGGTCGGCGCCGCAATGTCTGCGGCACGAACCAAGGGCAGCTATCTCAAGGACAAGTTCCACCGCCTCAAGGCCCGCCGCGGCGCCTTGCGCGCGGCGCTCGCCATCGCCCACAAGATCCTCGTCTCTGCCTATCACATGCTCGCCAAGAACTTGCCCTATCGCGACCTCGGCGAAGCCTATCTCGACCAGATCACTCAGACCCGAACCGTCGCCAACCTCAAACGCCGCCTCGAACGCCTCGGCTATCGTGTCATCCTCGAACCCAACGCCCCGGCCCAAGCGGCACCATCGCCCGCCAGGTGATTTTCGTAGCAGCTTGGGAGCCAACCAGCGCCTGCGGCGCGCCATTATGGATGAAAATGGTGGCGGCGCGGGCCGTTTTGTCGGAGC
>DASQYN010000007.1:0-3598 GCA_035639215.1 Burkholderiales bacterium | reverse complement strand
CGAGCGCGTACATGCACGCATCGAGCGTGCGCAACGGAATGCCGAAGAAGAACTCTTCCTGGGTCTGGGAAAGGGAATAGGTGTCGGTCGTCGGCGGGCGCATGCGGATCTCTTCGGGCACACCGAGGTGCCCGGCGAGCTGGTAGACCTGCGACTTGTAGAGATGCGCGATGGGCTTCACGTCGGCCGCGCCGTCGCCGTTCTTGACGAAGAATCCCTGGTCGTACTCGAGCCGGTTGGGCGTGCCGGCGACGGCGTAGTTGAGGCGGTCGGCGTGGTAGTACTCGAGCTGCTTGCGCGTGCGCTGCTTCATGTTCGTCGTGGCGACCACGCCGAGATAGACCTCGGGCGGCATGCGCGCTTCCTTCTGCTCGCCGTGCGGACCGCGCACGACGAGGTGGAAGACGTTGTAGCCGGCGGTGCCGTTCGCCTTGCGCAGCACGATCTTCGAGCGCCAGCCGGGACCGTACTCGGGGAAGACGCGCCGGATGAACTCGTCGCGGCGGCGATAGCAGCCGATCGCTCCGAGCATCGGCGTGATGTCCTCGAGCGCGATGTCGACGCCGAGCCAGCTCGCCACGGTGCGCCCGAGGCGCAGGCTGTCGGGATCGGAGTCCTGCTCCGGCATCAGCACGCCGAAGACGTTCGCCGGGCCGAAGGCGCGCACGCAAAGCGCGGCGACGACGCTCGAGTCGACGCCGCCCGAGAGCCCGAGCACCACCCCGCGCCGGCGCAGGTGCTTGAACACCTGGCTGCGCAGCACCTGGCAGATCCGCTCGGTCTCGGCAGCGGGGTCGATGGAGAGAGCGATCGGGTCGGAGAGCGCGCTCATGGGGCGGCCTCGGCGAGGATTTCCTCGGCAATCTGGCGGCGGGCGATCTTGCCGTTCTCGCTCTTCGGCAGCTCGCCGCGGAACTCGACGTGCTTCGGCACCATGAAGTCCTCCAGACGCACCGCGCAATGCCGGATCACCTCGCGCTCGGTGAGCGCGCTTTCCGGATCGCGGGCGATCACCGCCTTGATGGCGTTGCCGAGCGTGGCATCGGGCACGCCGACCACCGCGGCTTCGCGCACCCCGGCCAGCTCGTAGAGGCAGTTCTCCACCTCGCGCGGGCTCACTTTCTCGCCGCGCGTCTTGATGATGTCGTCCTTGCGGGCGACGAAATACAGATAGCCCTCGTCGTCCGCCTTGAACAGGTCGCCGGTGTAGAGCACCTTTTCCCAGGGGTAGGGGCCGGCGCGCAGCGCATGCCGCGTCGCCTCGTCGTTCTCCCAATAGCCCTGCATGACGTGCGCGCCGCGGATGACCAGCTCGCCGACCGTGCCCGGCGGCACGCGCTCGCCCGTCTCGTCGACCACCCAGGCCTCGGTGCCGGGAATCGCCACGCCGACCGACTCCGGCCGCACCGCCAGCTGCTCGGGCGGCAGGTAGGTGCAGCGCTTGCACTCGGTGACGCCGTACATCGAATAGAGCTTGGCCTGAGGAAACAGCTCGCGCAGCCGCAGGATATGGGCCTTCGGCAGCGCCGCCGCAGTGTTCGTGAGGTAGCGAAGGCTCGGGAACATGCCCGGCTCGAGGTGCTTCATCTGCAGCAGCATCGCCGCCAGCGTGGGCACGAGCGGGAAGCCCGTCACCTTCTCCTCGCGCAGCCGCTCCAGCGTCAGCGCGGGGAAGGCGAACGACTTCTCGAGGACCAGCGTGGCGCCGACCTTGGCGCACATCAGCACCTGGTAGAGGCCGTAGTCGAAGGCCATCGGCAGCACCGACAGGACGATGTCGTCGGCGCGGCTTTCCAGGTAGGTGGTGATCGAGCCGGCCGCGGCGACGATGTTGGCGTGCGTGATCATCACGCCTTTCGGGAAGCCGGTGGAGCCCGAGGTGTAGATGATCATCGCCAGGTCGAGGTCGATGCCGCCTTCGGGGCGCGCCGCGTCGGCGAAGTCGAGCGGCGACACCAGGACATTCTCGACCGACGGCGCGCGCGCCGCCGCTTCGGAGGCCACGGCGGCGAGCCGGGGCTCGGTGATGAGCGCGCGGGCGCGGGCGTTGTTGAGGATGTAGGCGAGCTTCTCCGCCTTGGTGCTCGGATTGATGACGCTGAATACGGCGCCCGCCGCCAGCACGCCGAACACGCCGAGCACCGCCTCCGGCGAGTTCTGGAGAAAGAGCACCACGCGGTCGCCGCGACGCACGCCGCGGCGCTTCAGCTCCCGGGCCAGGCCGGCCGCGCCGGCGGCGAGCTCGCGATAGGTCGGGCGCGCCTCGCCGCAGACGATCGCCGTCTTGTCGGGGAAGCGCTCGGCTGCATCCCAGAGGAACCGTTCGACGCGCACGGCTTTCAGGCGACCAGCTCGATGCGGCGCTCGCTCAGCTTGCGGCTGACGTAGTTGCTGATGGCCCGTATCGAGTCCAGGTTCTCCGGCAGCATGTCCTCGTCGGCGACCTGGATGCCGAAGGTGGTTTCGAGGAAGCAGACGAGCTCGAGCACGCCCGTCGAGTCGATGATGCCCGCGTCGAGCAGCGATGCGTCGTGCGCGATCGCGTCGGCTTCGTCGCGGAACAGGAAATTCTCGGCGATGAAACGGCGTACGGCGTGGCTGATGTCGTGGTTCATGGCGATCGGAGTTACGAAGCGAGGGAAACGATAGCCGAGCTTCGTGACACCGGATTCGCGCAGCGCAACGCCTTTCAGATTACCGGGGCGATGAAGTGCGAATGCACGAGCTGGGTCGAGAGGACGGCGACGAACGCCATGTTGTCGCCGGCAGACACCGCGCCGAGCGGCGCGCTGCACTTCGCGACCAGACGGCGCACGGCGCGCGGGTCGAAATAGCCCGTGCGGGCGATGGCCTCGGGCGAGAGCAGCGCCTGCACGTACTGCGGCGCGTCCGCCTGGACGAAACTCTCGCTGTCGGGCGCGCGGTAGGGCTGCTTCGGCCGCTCGGCGATCTCGGCGGGCAGATGGCGGGCGAAGGCACGGCGCAGGATGTGCTTCTCGCGCAGTCCCTTCAGCTTCAGCCCGGGCGGCAAGCGGGCGCCGAGTTCGACGACGCGGTGGTCGAGGAACGGGAAGCGCCCCTCGACGGCGTGCGCCATGGCGACGCGGTCGCCCTGCGAGGAGAGGATGTAGCCGGGCAGGAGGCATGCGGTCTCGAGGTACTGCGCGCGCTCCAGCGGATGCCACGCGGCGAACTCGGCGGGCAGGCTCGAGCGCAGCTCCTCGAGCGGATCGTAGCCGTCGATCGCCGCTCGCAGCTCCGCGGAATAGAACTGGCCGATGCGCCGAGTGAGCATGAAGCGCGGCAGATGCGAGAAGAGCGGATCGTCGCCGCGCTCCAGGCCGGTGCGGAAGAACGCCTCCAGGTAGCGCGCCGGCTGCGACTGCAGGCTGCCCATGTACGGATAGAGGCGGCGCAGCAGCAGCGGCCGCCAGCTCGACTGCGGGCGGCGCGCCCAGAAGCGGCGCACCTTGGCTTCCTTGAAGATGTCGTAGCCGCCGAAGACCTCGTCGGCGCCCTCGCCGGTGAGCACCACCTTGAAGCCGTGGTCGCGCACCTGTCGCGCGAGCAGATAGAGGGCGGCCGGCGCCGAGCGCAC
>DASQYN010000006.1:0-8722 GCA_035639215.1 Burkholderiales bacterium | reverse complement strand
CGGTGTGCGCCTCGGGAAGATAGTGCAGCTTTTCGACGCTCGCGCCGAGGCCCACGCCAAACCACTCCCCGCGGCCGAAGGCGATGAGCGCGTGCGACAGCTGGTAGCCGCGGCCGAACGGATCGGACCAGGGATCCATGTAGCCGAAGATGCGCTGCATGCGGTAGGGCGATGAGGCGACGAGCAATCCGAAGCCCGCGGCAAGCATGGTGACGAGCGCGAGGAAATGCCGTCCGTTCATGCCACCCAGGAAGAGAATACCGAAGGCGCTGACGGCGATGACGACGAGCGCGCCGAAATCGGGCTCGCGTAGAAGCAGCCAGGAAACGAGCAGCATGACCGCCAGCATGGGGAGTAAGCCGCGCCGGAAGCTCTTCAGCACCGCGTGCTTGCGCACGGTGTAGTCGGCGGCGTAGAGCACGACGCCCAGCTTCACCAGCTCCGACGGCTGCAAATTGAGGAGCGGCAGCGCCAGCCACCGGCGCGCGCCGTTCACTTCGCGGCCGAGGCCGGGCACGAGCACCACCACGAGTAGCGCTACCGCGCCGACGAAGAGCCAGGGCGCCGCCTGCTGCCAGAAGCGCGCCGGAAAGAGGAACACGAGCAGCGCGCCCGCGAGCGCTAGGGCGAGGAACAGGGCGTGGCGGATCAGGAACCAGGCGGGATTGTGGCCCGCGTAACGGCTCGACTCCGCGGTGGCGATGGAGGCCGAGTACACCATGACCAGTCCCAGCGCCGCGAGGATGAGCGCCGCCCAGGCGAGCGCGCGGTCGTACTCGGCGCTCGGCGCGTTGCGCGCAAAGACATAGGTTTGGGTCACGACAGGCTCCGCACGGCCGCCACGAAGGCCTCGCCCCGGTGCTTGTAATCGCGAAACATGTCGAAGCTCGCGCAGGCCGGCGAAAGCAGCACCGCCTCGCCCGGCCGCGCGAGCTGCGCCGCACGCTCCACTGCGGCTTGCAGGCTCCGGCAGCGTTCGCTCGCAACGCCGGAAAGGACCGTTTCGATCAAGGCAGCGTCGCGGCCGATGAGCAGGACGTGCGCCGCATGCCGGCGCACCGGGTCGGTGAGCGGAGAGAAGTCCTGGCCCTTGCCTTCGCCGCCGAGGATCAGCACCGCCTTGCGACCGAGGCCTTGCAGAGCGGCAATCGTCGCGCCGACGTTGGTGCCCTTCGAGTCGTCGTACCACTCCACGCCGTTGCGCACCGCCACGCGCTCGAGGCGATGGGCGAGCCCGCGGAAGGAGAGAAGGCCGTGGCCCAGCTGCAGCAGCGAGAGCCCGAGGACCTCTGCCAGGGCACAGGCGGCGAGCGCGTTAGTGGCGTTGTGCAAGCCGTGGATCGGCAGCTGCGCGAGCTCGACGAGCTTCGCCTGCCCGCGCACGAGCGCGCCCTTTACGATGCCGAAGTCTACGGCCGTCGGCGGCGCATCGAGGCCGAAAGTGACGACCGAGCGGCCAGGCAGGGCCATCGCGAGCGAGCGCGGGTCATTGCGGTTGAGTATCTGCACGCCGGCGCCCAGGAAAATGCGCGCCTTGGCCGCGCCGTAGTCGTCGATGCCGGCATAGCGGTCGAGATGGTCCTCGGAAAGGTTCAGCATCGCCGCGGCGCGCGGCTCGAGCGACCATGTGGTCTCGAGCTGATAGCTCGAGAGCTCGAGCGCCCACGCGGCCGGCGGCGAAGCGCGCGACATGAGCGCGTCGAGCACCGGCGGCGCGAGATTTCCCGCCGCGACGGCATCCCGGCCCGCGCTGCGCAGCAAATGCGCCGCTAGCGCCGTGACCGTGCTCTTGCCGTTCGTTCCGGTAATGGCAAGCACCGGCGCGCGGTTCTTCCAGGCGAAGAGCTCGACGTCTCCGACGACCGGCAGCCGCCGCTCCAGCGCCGCGCGCACGAGCGCGCTGTCGAGCGGCAGCCCCGGGCTGATGCACAACAGATCGACCCCGTCGAGCAGAGCGCTGCGGAAGGGGCCGGCATGGAATTCGCCCGCGAAGTCGGCGCGGCGCGGCGGATCACGCCGGGTATCCGCCACTCGCACCGCGGCGCCCTCGCTCTCGGCGAAGCGCGCCACCGAGAGGCCGGTGTCCCCGAGACCGAGCACGAGCAGCTTGCTTCCTCGCAGCGAGGCGGGAGCCGGCCTGGGCAGGAGGGTGAAGAAAGGCTCGCGCATCATCTGAGCTTGAGAGTCGACAGCCCAAAGAGCACCAGCATCATGGTGATGATCCAGAAGCGGACCACCACCTGGCTCTCCTTCCATCCCTCGAGCTCGTAGTGATGGTGCAGCGGCGCCATGCGGAAGATGCGTTTGCCGCCGCTCCACTTGAAGTAGAGCACCTGGATCATCACCGAAAGCGTCTCGGCGACGAACACGCCGCCCATGATGAAGAGCACGATCTCCTGGCGGATGATCACGGCCACCGTGCCGAGCGCCGCGCCCAGCGCGAGCGCGCCCACGTCGCCCATGAACACTTCCGCCGGATAGGCGTTGAACCAGAGGAAGCCCAGACCGGCCCCTGCGAGCGCGCCGCAGATCACGGCGAGCTCGCCGGCGCCAACGATGTAGGGCAGGCCGAGATATTTGGAGAAGACCGCGTGGCCGGCGACGTAGGCAAAGACGCCGAGCGCGCTGCCCACCATCACGGTCGGCATGATGGCGAGGCCGTCGAGCCCGTCGGTGAGGTTGACAGCGTTGGAAGTGCCGACGATGACGAAAAAGGTGAGCGCGATGAAGCCGAAGATGCCGAGCGGATAGGCGATGTGCTTGAAGAACGGCACAATGAGCTGGTTCATTCCCGGCGTGCTCTGCGCGAGCCAGGCGAGATAGCCCGCGGCGGCGAGCCCGATGATCGACTGCCAAAAGAATTTCGCCTTCGCGGGCAGGCCCTTGGGATTGCGGTGCACCACCTTGCGGTAGTCGTCGATCCACCCTACGGTCCCGAAGGCGAGCGTGACCAGCAGCACGACCCAGACGAGCTTGTTACGCAGGTCGCCCCACAGCAGGGTAGTGAGACAGATGGAGATGAGAATCAGCGCGCCGCCCATGGTCGGCGTGCCGGCCTTCGTGAGATGCGAGCGCGGGCCGTCGTCGCGCACGGCCTGGCCGATCTTGTACGCGGTGAGCTTGCGGATCATGGCAGGGCCGAGGACGAGCGAGACGGCGAGCGCCGTCAGGCAGGCGAGCACCGCGCGCAGCGTGATGTAGTTGAAGACGTTGAACAGGCGCACGTCGCGCGCCAGCCATTGCGCGAGCTCGAGCAGCATCAATGACCTCCCTGCGAGGCCGCGCCGACGAGGGCCGCGACGACCCTCTCCATCTTCATGAAGCGCGAGCCCTTGACGAGCACCGTCTTTGCCTCGAGCGCGGCGACGAGCTCATCCACGGTCTCGAAATGCCGAGCCTCGCCGCCGAAAGCGCTGACCGCGTGGCGCGTCGCCTCGCCGAGCGTGAGCAGGCGGCTCACGCCCTTCGCGCGCGCGTAGTCGCCGACCTCGCGGTGAAAGGCCGGACCTTGCTCCCCAACCTCGCCCATATCGCCGAGGACGAGCGCTGTCGGTGCGGGACACGAGGCGAGGACGTCGATCGCCGCGCGCACGGAGTCAGGATTGGCGTTGTAGGTGTCGTCAATCACCGTCAGGCCGCCCCTTCCCTGCTTCACCTGAAGGCGGCCGCTGTAGGGGCGAAATGCGCTCAGGCCCGGGCCGATGGTCTCGGCCGGAAGGCCGGCGGCGAGCGCGCATGCCGCCGCCGCCAGCGCGTTGCGCACGTTGTGCAGACCGGGAATGGCGAGAGTCGCCTGCGTTTCACCCTTGGGCGTGCCAATACGGATCTCGCTCGAAAGGTGCTTCAGCTCGTAGCGGCCTGTGACCGCGCCGTCGCGCAGGCCGTAGTCGATGATCGTGCGTGGCTGGGCGCGATCCCTGAAGTACGCGGCATGCGGGTCGTCGGCATTGACCACTGCCACGCCGTCGGCGGGAAGCGCCTCGTACACGCTGCCGTTCTCGGCCGCGACCTCCTCCACCGAGTGCATGAATTCGAGATGCTCACGCTGCGCGTTGTTGACGAGCGCGACGCTGGGCCGCGCAATGTCGGCGAGATAGGCGATCTCGCCGCGGTGATTCATCCCCAGCTCGATGGCGCACCAGCGGTGTCTGCCGCGCAATCCGAGCAGCGTGAGCGGCACGCCGATGTCATTGTTGAGATTTCCGGCCGTTGCCAGCACCGGCCCGTCGCCTGCGTTTTTGCGCAGTATCGCGGCGAGCATTTCCTTGACTGTCGTCTTGCCGTTCGAGCCGGTGATCGCGATGAGCGCGGGCGAAAAGCGCTGCCGCCAGGCGCGCGCGAGGTCGCCCAAAGCGTGCCGCGTGTCGTCGACGACCAGCACCGGCAAGGGAAAGCCGCCGCTGTAGCGTCGATCGATGAGCGCCGCCCCGGCGCCGCGCGCTGCCGCAGCGGCCAGGAAATCATGGCCGTCGAACCGCTCGCCGCGCAACGCGACGAACAGTTCTCCGGCCTTGATCGACCGGCTATCGGTGCTTACGCCGTCGAAGCGCGCCGCCGCCGCGCTCGCTTCGCCGCGCAACACCCGCGCCGCCTCGCCGAGCGTCATCATCGCCGGCCCCTCGATGCGAGCGCATCGCGCGCCGCCGCCTCGTCCGAGAAGGGAATACGCGTGCCGCGCACTTCCTGATAGCTCTCGTGCCCTTTGCCGGCGATCAGAACGACGTCCTCGTCCGAGGCGCCCGCGATGGCGGCGACGATGGCGCGGCCGCGATCGGGCTCGATGTCGCAGTCGCGCCCCGCGCCCGCGGCGATGGCAGCGATGATCGTCTCGGGCGCTTCCCCGCGCGGATTGTCCGAGGTGAGGATCACGCGGTCGGAGAGCCGCGCCGCGACCACCCCCATGAGCGGCCGCTTGCTGGGATCGCGATCGCCGCCGGCGCCAAACACGGCGATCAGGCGGCCGCGCCGCGCCTCGGCTACGGGACGCAGGGCGCCGAGCACCTTCTCGAGCGCATCCGGCGTGTGCGCATAGTCGACGACCACCAAGGGATGCTCGCCGATCTTCTGCATGCGCCCGGGGACCGCAGGCAGCTCGCGCAGCAGGCGCGCAGCCTCGGCGATCGGCAGACCCTTCACCAAGAGACAGCCGAGCACGCCGAGCGCATTGGCGGTATTGAAGCGACCGACAGCGTTCACCCGCAGCGGCGCGCGGCCCCAGCTCGACACAATGGTGTCGCCCTCGAGCGCCACGTAGTCATCGACCGCTGGCGCGGGCGTGTCGAGCGCATAACCGACGGTCCGCACGCCCCGCGCGCGAGTTTTGCGCGCTAGCTCCCGTCCGAGCGGATCGTCAAGATTGAGCACGGCGGCCTCCAGCCCCGGCGTTGTGAACAGGCGGCTCTTTGCGTCGGCATAGGCCTCCATGGAGCCGTGGTAGTCGAGGTGATCGTGGGAGAGGTTGGTGAAGAGCGCGCAGGCGAAGCGCACGCCGTTGACGCGTCCCTGCGCCAATCCGTGCGAGGAAACCTCCATGGCCACCGCCGCGGCCCCTTCGCGCCGGAAGCCGGCCAGCCGTTCCTGCAGGACGATGGCGTCGGGGGTCGTGTTGCCGGCATCGCTCAGGTTTCCCGGATAGCCGCTGCCCAGCGTGCCGATGACCGCCGCCCGCACGCCACTCTTCGCGAGCGAGGCGGCGACCCACTGACTGCAGGAGGTCTTGCCGTTCGTTCCGGTGATACCGCACACCCACAGCGCTTCCGAGGGTCGGTCGTAGAAGTCGGCCGCCAGCTTCCCGGCACGCTGCTTGAGCGCTGCCATTCCGATGTTGGGTACGCGCCACGCCCGATCCCAGGAGAATCCCTCGGCCTTTTCCCAGACCACCGCGGCCGCGCCGCGCGCAAGCGCATCCGCAATGTGCCGACGGCCGTCGCCTTTCTCGCCACGATAGGCAAAGAATGCCGTGCCCGGACCGCAGCGCCGGCTGTCGGACGAAAGCCGCTCGATCATTGCCCCTTGGGCCGCGAGACGCTCGAATAGCTCCATGCGCGCATCATGTGCTCTCCCTCGCCTGCTCGATACCGCGCGGCGCATCCAGGGGCTCGAGCGGCGCGTCGTAAGGCACGCCGAGCAGCCGCAGCACTCCCTGCGTCACCTGAGCGAAGACCGGGGCAGCGACCGAGCCCCCGTAGTAATCGTCGGCGCCGGGCTCGTCGATCATCACCGCAACCACTACGCGCGGCGCTGAGGCAGGCGCGAGCCCGACGAACGATGCGATGTATCTTTCCGCGGCGTAGTGGCCGTTCTCTTCCTTGTGCGCGGTGCCGGTTTTTCCGGCTACCCGGTAACCCATGATCCTGGCGCGCGGCCCGGTACCGCCCGGCTGGACCGCGAGCTCCAGCATCGCCCGAACCTCGCGTGCGGTCTGGGCCGAAAGGACCTTCTCGCCGCTCGCCTCTGCGCCGGTTTTGACCAGGGAAAGCGGCACCAATTCCCCATCGCGGGCAAAAACCGTATAGGCGCGGGCGAGCTGCACCAGGCTGAGCGAAATGCCGTGTCCGTAGGCCATCGTCGCCTGCTCTATGGGGCGCCAGGTGCGGTAATTGCGCAGCTTGCCCGCCGCCGCGCCGGGAAAGCCGAGCTCGGGAGCCATGCCGAAACCGACCCGCCGAAAAAGCTCCCACATGAGCTCGCCCGGCATAGACAGTGCGAGCTTCGCCGCGCCGACGTTCGACGACTTTTGCAGGACCTGTGCCACGGTGAGGACGGCGGCGGGGTGAACGTCGCGGATGGTGTAGCGGGCGAGGCTCATGCTTCCCGGCGCGGTGGGCACGAGCGTGCCTGGCGTGACTCGCCCGCTTTCCAGCGCCGCAGCGATGGTGAACGGCTTGAGCGTGGAGCCGGGCTCAAAAAGGTCGGTGACCGCGCGGTTGCGCAGCTGCGCGCCCGTAAGCCTCGAGCGATTGTTGGGATTGAACGATGGGACGTTGACGAGCGCCAGGATCTCGCCGCTGCGCACGTCGAGCACAACGAGCGCGCCCGCCTTGGCGTGGTGCAGCCGCACCGCGTCGCGCAGGCTGCTGTAGGCAAGGCTCTGCATCTTGCTGTCTATCGAGAGCGTCAGGTCCCGCCCGTCTTGCGCAGCGCGGATCGATTCCACGTCCTCGATCACCTGACCGAGCCGGTCCTTGATGACCCGGCGGCTGCCGGATCGCCCGGCCAGCACGTCCTGATAGGCAAGCTCCACGCCCTCCTGGCCGGTGTCGTCCACGCCGGTGAAGCCGATCACGTGTGCCGCGACTTCGCCGGCCGGGTAGTAGCGCCGGAATTCCTGCTGCTCATAGACGCCGCGCAGCCCGAGCCGCGCGATCGCGCTGGCCGTCTCGGGAGCAACCTGGCGCTTTACGTAGACGAAGTCGCGAGAGCTATCGCCCAACTTGCGCTCGAGTTCGGCGGGCGTCAGACGCAAAAGGGCGGCCAGCTTTCGCCTGGCGTCGCGGCCGGGTTCCACGTCGGCCGGGATTGCCCAGACCGACTGGACTGGGGTCGAGACCGCTAGCGCCTCGCCCTGCCGGTCGAGGATTCGCCCACGCGTCGCCGGCACTTCGAGCACCCGGGAATAGCGCGCCACCCCTTTCTCCTGCAGGAAATCGGTGTTGACCGCCTGCAGGTAGAGCGCGCGCATGGAAAGTGCCGCGAAAGCAACGAGCAGCCCGGCGAGCAGCGCACGGGCGCGCCACGCCGGCAGCCGCACCAGCGCCTGCGCTGCCCGGCTCACCGCCGCGGCGCTCGTGTGACGAGGCGCGTCTGGCCCGGCGCAGGCATGCGCAGGCCGAGCGCGCCGACGGCGATCTTCTCCACGCGCGAGTGCAGGCCCCAGGTGCTCGCCTCGAGCTGCAGCCGGCCGAACTCGACGTCGAGCTCGCGGGATCGGCCATGCTCGCGCTCGAGGTCGGAGAAGAACTTTCTCGCCTCGTGCTGCGAAGTGACGAGCCCGAGCGCGCAGGCGACGATAACCGCGAGGAGGAGGAGGTTCAGTTTCGCCACCGCGCGTCGGGCTCGATTCGGATGTTCGGAGAAAGGGGCCCCGCGGTGCGCTCGGCCACCCGGAGGATGGCGCTGCGCGCCCGCGGGTTTCTTCTTGTTTCCGCAATGGAGGGCCGCACCGGCCGCGCGACGAGCCGCAGAGGCGGCGCCGCGATCTCGCTCTCCCGCAGGGGCACGCCGCGCGGCACGTCGGGCCGGGACAGTCGCTGCAGGAAGCGTTTGACGATGCGGTCTTCGAGTGAATGGAAGCTGATCACCACCAGCCGGCCGCGCGGAGCGAGATGCGCAGCGGCCTGCGGCAGCATCAGCGACACCTCCTCAAGCTCCCGATTGACGTGAATCCGTAGAGCTTGAAAGGTGCGCGTCGCCGGGTTCTGGCCCGGTTCGCGTGTGCGGACCGCCTTTGCCACGATAGCGGCCAATTGCCCCGTGCGCTGGAGCGGTTCGCGGCGGCGAGCAGCAACAATCGCCGCTGCAATCTGTTTAGCAAACCGTTCTTCGCCATAGTCGCGGATGACCTCCCTAATTTGTTGTTCTTCAGCCATGGCCAGCCAGTCCGCGACCGAAATGCCTTGGGTCGGATCCATACGCATGTCGAGCGGTCCGTCGCGGCGGAACGAGAATCCGCGCTGCGCGTCGTCTAGCTGCGGCGAGGAGACGCCCAGGTCGAAGAGCATCC
>DASQYN010000005.1:0-3368 GCA_035639215.1 Burkholderiales bacterium | reverse complement strand
AGCCGAGCTCTCGCGCTGGCTCGGGCATTACTCGCTCGGCCGGCTCGAATCGTTCGAGCCGATCCAGGCCGGTATCGAAAACAGCAACTACTTCGTCACCACCACGCAGGGGCGCTACGTGCTCACGCTCTTCGAGCGCCTGCCGGCGCACGAGCTGCCGTTCTACCTCGGCCTCATGTCGCACCTCGCGCGGCACGGCATCCCGGCGCCGGCGCCGATCGCGGATCTCTCCGACCGCATGCTGAGCGAGCTCGCGGGCAAGCCGGCGGCGCTCGTCACCCGCCTGCCCGGGCGCTCGCGCGAAGATCCGCGCGAGGCCGAGTGCGCGGCGCTCGGCGCGCTGCTCGCGCGCATGCACCTCGCCGGTCGCTCCTACCCGGCCTACCTCGAGAATCCGCGTGGGCCGAAATGGTGGCGCTTCGCCGCGGAGGCCGTGGCGCCGTTCCTCGACGCGCAGCAGAAGCAGCTCCTGGAGAGCGAGCTGGAGTTCCAGGCGAGCCAGCGCTTCCCGGATCTGCCCCGCGGCCCGGTGCACGCCGATCTTTTCCGCGACAACGCGCTCTTTGAAGGCAGCCGCATCTCCGGCGTGATCGACTTTTACTTCGCCGGCGTCGACTGCCTGCTCTACGACGTGGCAGTCTGCGTCAACGACTGGTGCATCGGCGACGCGGGCGAGCTCGATGCGGCGCGCGTGCTCGCGCTGCTCGGCGCCTACGCGGGCGTGCGCGCTTTCAGCGCGGAAGAGCGAGCCGCATGGCCGGCCATGCTGCGCGCCGCGGCGCTGCGCTTCTGGCTATCGCGCCTCTACGACTTGCACCTGCCGCGTCCCGGCATGCTGGTGCATGCGCACGATCCCGGGCATTTCCGGCGCATCCTCGGGTCGCGTGCGCGCGAGGCGGCGCCCTGGCTCGACTGAGCGTGCGCGCCCGCGTCGTTCCGGCCATGCAGGGAGCGCGCTGGCTCGCGAGCGGCTGGCGCATTTTCCGCGGCGCGCCGTTCGCCTGGCTCGCCGCGACGCTCGCCTACTGGGTCACCATGAGCCTGGTGTCGCTCGTGCCGCTCGTCGGCGGCGCGGCCGCCATCGCGCTCGTGCCCGCGTTCACCGTCGGCTTCATGGCGCTCGCGCGCGCCGCGCGGCAGGGCGCGCGCCTCGAGCTGGCGCTGCTGTTCGAGGGATTTCGCCGCGACCCGCGCGCTCAGCTCGTCCTCGGCCTGCTCTATCTCGCCGCGCTCTCGGCCGCGCTCTGGGCGAGCGCCGCCGCCGACGGCGGCGTGCTCGCGCGCTGGGTCCTCACGGGCCGGCGCCCGCTTCCCGAAGCGCTCGATGCGGATGCCATGCTCGCCGCGGCCGCGCTCGCCGCCGCGGCGTATCTGCCGGTCATGGTCGCTTTCTGGTTCGCGCCGCCGCTTGCCGCGTGGCACGCGCTTTCTCCCGGCAAGGCGCTCTTCTTCAGCCTTTTCGCATGCCTCATGAACTGGCGGGCGATGCTCGTCTACGGCGCTGCTGCGGCGGCGATCACGCTGCCGCTGCCGCTCGCCCTCGGCTTGGCGGCGCCGCTCTTCGCGGCGCTGCTCGTGCTCCTGCTGCCCGTGCTCTTCGCCAGCTTCTTCGCGAGCTACGAGGACGTGTTCGGGTACGATGTGTCGCCATCGCCATGAGTGCCGCATGAAGACCTTATGAAGCTTCCCGAGCTTTCCGAGAGCGCGGCCCCGGAGTTCGTCGACGCCGCCTCCTGCAAGGCCTGGCTCGAGCACGTGCCGCTCGCGAACATCGGCACTGCGCAGGCCGACCTGCTCGACCAGCTGGAGGAGCTGAACCGCTTCCCGGTGAGCTCGGCCAACCGGCTCGCCGTACTCGAGACGCTGCGCGAGGCGGTGAACTTCGTGCAGATCGAGCAGGCGAAGCGCTTCTCCAACCGCGCCCTGCCGATGGCGCAGGCGGAGGCAGCGGCCTTCGAGGCGACCGCGGCGCTCTGGGACGAGATGCGCGCTGGATACGCGCGCTGCCTCGACGCGGCGCTGCACAAGGACGCGGCGATGGCCGCCCAGGCGGCGCTCCTCTGCCAGCGTGTGCTCGCCTATGTCGGTCTCAAGATGTTCCATCACTATCGCGCCTATCGTGAGGTGCCGCCGGAAGACTGGCGCGACCTGCACGCGGCGTATGCGCACGCCGAGGCGCTCGCCGTGGCCGAGGAGCCGGTCAAGGATTTTCTCAACCGCGATATTCAGGACACTTCGCCGCGCATCGCCTACGCGCGCGCGGTGCTGATGGCGCTTGCCAATCCGAACGAGCTCGCGCAGCGCCAGCTCACCTTCGTCGCCTTCCTGCTCGAGCGATGGGCCTCCAAGCTCGAGGTCGCCGCGAAGCCGGTGGTCGAAGGCGAGGCGAGCGCGCCGCTCGTCGCCGACCTCGCGAGCGACCACCTGCCCGAGCGCGGCGCCGCTGCCGGTGCCCCCAAGGACCCGCGCTTCCTCGATACCCGCAAGCTGGCGAAGAGCCTGCGCAACCGCGTGGCGCTGCTGCGCAAAGGCGAATCGCCGGCGCGGCTCGCGCTCGGCGAGGACTGCGTGCAGCCTTCTTGCGAGCAGCTGCTCGTCTATCTCTATCGGCAGTGGTGCCAGGGCAAGTCGAGCCGGGCGCTCGAGCGCCGCGTCGGGACCGCCACCGCCGAAGCCTGCACCGAGATGGCAGCGATTCACTACTACATGTCCGGTCGCGTCTTCAAGCAGCCGCAGCAGCAGGCCGAGCTCACCCAGAAGCAGCGCGACGAGATCGCCACCTTCGGCCGTGTCAGCACCCGCGACGAGGAGGACTACAGCCAGGCGCAGGGCTTTCTCGTCGAGCGCTGGCGCATCGACGACGAGAGCGCGCAGGGCATGCGCATGGTGCGAAAGAGCGGCGACGCGGGCAAGCGCTATGCCCACGGCCAGCTGGTCGGCGTACGGCCCGGGGAGGGCGCGAAGTTCATGCTGGCGCAGGTCCGGTGGCTGATGCAGGCGGCGAACGGCGACCTGCACGCGGGCGTGCGGCTGCTGCCCGGCCTTCCCAGTCCCGTTGCCGTCCGCCCCACCGGGCTCAACCTGCAGAACCAGGAGTTCGTGCCGGCGATAGCCCTGAGCGCGGTCGCGGCGCTCAACGCGCCGCCCTCGCTCGTGCTGCCCTCGGGCTGGTATCGGCCCAAGCGCGTGCTCGAGCTGCATACCGGCTCGGCGGCCAAGGTGCGTCTCACCGAGGTCGTGGACCGCGGCGCCGACTTCGAGCGCGTGCTCTACGAAAGGGCGGAATGACGCCGATCGAGATCAAGCTGCACCAGAAATCGCGCGTCTTCGAGATCGCCTTCGACGACGGACGCGCTTTCCGGCTGCCC
>DASQYN010000004.1:0-9355 GCA_035639215.1 Burkholderiales bacterium | reverse complement strand
GCTCCCTCGGTCTTTTCGGCGGCGAGGACAAGACGTTCGTCCTTGGCGCGAGCGGCCATATTGCGGGCGTGGTCAATCCCGCGTCGAAGAACCGCCGCAGCTACTGGATCGGCGCCGCCTGCCCGGCGAGCCCCGACGATTGGCTCGCCGCGGCGCAGGAGCACAAAGGCAGCTGGTGGCCGGTGTGGGACCAGTGGCTCGAGCGCCATTCCGGCGGGCGCCGCCGGGCACCTGCGCAGCCCGGCAATGTCAAACATACCGTGATCGAAGCGGCGCCCGGCCGCTACGTGAAAGAGCGAATCCCCTAGGAGACCCCCATGGAAGACATCTTCATCGTCGGCGCAGCCCGTACCCCGATCGGCAAGTTCGGCGGCGCGCTCGCCAAGACGCCCGCCGCGGACCTCGGCGCGCTGGTGATCCGTAATGTGCTCGAGCGCGCGCATGTTCCGGCGGAGCAGGTTTCCGAGGTGGTCATGGGCCAGGTGCTCGCCGCCGGCCTCGGGCAGAATCCGGCGCGCCAGGCGGCGATGAAGGCCGGCGTGCCCTACCTGGTGCCCGCCATGACCATCAACAAGGTCTGCGGCTCCGGGCTGCAGGCGGCCATGCTCGGCGCGCAGGCGATCGCCAACGGCGACTCCGACATCGTCGTCGCGGGCGGCCAGGAATCGATGAGCCTTTCGCCGCACGCGCTGAACGGCTCGCGCGACGGCTTCCGCATGGGCGACGCGAAGCTCGTCGACACCATGATCGTCGACGGGCTGTGGGACGTCTTCAACCAGTACCACATGGGCGTCACGGCCGAGAACGTGGCGAAGGAATACGCGGTGACGCGCGACGACCAGGACGCTTTCGCCGCGGCGAGCCAGAACAAGACCGAGGCCGCGCAGAAGGCCGGCCGGTTCAACGAAGAAATAGTTGCCGTGGAAATTGCGACGCGCAAGGGCGTCGTGATTTTCAAGGACGACGAGTATCCGCGCCACGGCACTACGGTGGACGCTTTGAAGAGCCTCAAGCCCGCGTTCGACAAGAACGGCACGGTAACCGCCGGCAACGCGTCCGGGATCAATGACGGCGCTGCGGCGGTTGTCCTATGTAATTCGAAAAAACTCAAAGAGCTCGGTCTCAAGCCGCTGGCGAGGATCCGGGCGTTCGCCTCCGCCGGCGTGGATCCGAAGTACATGGGCATGGGCCCGGTGCCGGCGTCGAAGCGCTGCCTGGCGCGCGCCGGGTGGCAGCCGGCGGACCTCGACCTGATGGAGATCAACGAGGCGTTCGCCGCGCAGGCGATCGCCGTCAACCGGCAGATGGGCTGGGATACGCAGAAGGTGAACGTGAACGGCGGCGCGATCGCGCTCGGCCATCCGATCGGCGCCTCGGGCTGCCGCATCCTGGTCACGCTGCTTCACGAAATGCAGAAGCGCGGCGCGAGGAAGGGGCTGGCGTCGCTTTGTATCGGCGGCGGCATGGGTGTCGCCATGGCGGTAGAGCGTTAAAGCAAAGGAAACCTAGATGGGCAACGAAGCCGAAATCATCGATCCCGCAACCTCGGAAGAGACCTGGCGCGACAAGTCGCGGCCGATCATCCCGCGCATCGCCTTCGTCTCGGGCGGCATGGGCGGCATCGGCACGGCGATCTGCCGGCGCCTCGGCCAGACCGGGCACACCGTCGTCGCGGGTTGCCTGCCGGGCTACGAGCAGAAGGAGGAGTGGCTCGCGCGCATGCGCAAGCAGGGGCTGAAGGTGCACGCCGCGGAGGGCGACGTCGCCGACTTCGAGTCCTGCTCGGAGATGTTCTACAAGGTCCGCTCGGTGGTCGGCCCGGTCGACATCCTGGTCAACAATGCCGGCATCACACGCGACGCGGTCTTCAAGCGGATGACCGAGAAGGACTGGCTGGAGGTCATCAACACCAACCTGAACAGTGTCTTCAACGTCACGCGCCAGGTGATCGACGGCATGGTCGAGCGCGGCTGGGGGCGAGTCATCAATATCTCCTCGGTGAATGCGATCAAGGGGCAGTTCGGGCAGACCAACTATTCCGCCGCCAAGGCCGGCATGGCGGGCTTCGCCAAGGCGCTGGCGCAGGAAGTGGTGCGGAAGGGCGTGACGGTGAACACCGTGTCGCCGGGCTACGTCGAGACCGACATGGTGAAGGCGATCCGCGCCGAGATCCGCGAGCAGATCATCGCCGCCATCCCGATGGGGCGCCTCGCCCGGCCCGAGGAGATCGCCGCGGTCGTCGCCTTCCTCGCCTCCGAGGAGGCCGGCTACATCACCGGCGCCAACATCTCGGTGAATGGCGGAATGCACATGATGTAGACTCGTCCTCCTTTTTTGGAGGCCCGAATCTGCGGGCCCGAGGCAGGAGGCGTATCCATGGCACAGCAGCGCATCGCCGTCGTCACCGGCGGCATGGGAGGTCTGGGCGAGACGATCAGCACGAAGATGGCGGACGCGGGCTACCGCGTCGTCGTCACCTACTCGCCTTCCAACACCAAGTACCGGTCCTGGCTCGAGGAGATGAAGGGCCGCGGCTACAGCTTCGCCGCGTTCCCGGTCGACGTCGCCGACTACGAGTCCTGCGCCCGCCAGTGCGCGACGATCCAGCGCGACGTCGGGGCGATCGACATCCTGGTCAACAACGCCGGCATCACGCGCGACATGACGTTCAAGAAGATGACCAAGCCCGACTGGGACGCGGTGATGCGCACCAACCTCGACTCGTGCTTCAACATGACCAAGCAGGTGATGGACGGCATGGTCGATCGCAGCTGGGGGCGCGTCATCAACGTCTCCTCGGTGAACGGCCAGAAAGGCGCCTTCGGCCAGACCAACTACTCGGCGGCGAAGGCCGGCATCCACGGCTTCACCAAGGCGCTCGCGCTCGAGGTGGCAAGGAAAGGCGTCACGGTGAACACCATCTCGCCGGGCTACATCGGCACGAAGATGGTCACTGCAATTCCGAAGGAGATCCTCGACAGCAAGATCCTGCCGCAGATCCCGCTCGGCCGCCTCGGCAAGCCCGACGAGGTCGCCGGGCTGATCATCTATCTCTGCTCCGAGGAGGCGGCGTTCGTCACGGGCGCCAACATCTCCATCAACGGCGGGCAGCACATGTATTAAGGAGTACCATGCGGCCATGGGCGCCTCGGAAAACCAGCTCCGCCTGATCAAGAAGTACCCCAATCGCCGGCTCTACGACACCAAGACGTCGAGCTACATCACGCTCGCCGACGTGAAGCAGATGGTGCTCAAGCAGGAGGAGTTCCAGGTGGTCGACGCGAAGAGCGGCGACGACCTGACGCGCCAGATCCTGCTGCAGATCATCCTCGAGGAGGAGCAGGGCGGCATGCCGATGTTCACCTCCGACCTGCTCTCGCAGCTCATCCGCTCCTACGGCAACGCCATGCAGGGCATGATGGGCTCCTACCTGGAGCGCAACATCCGCGCCTTCCAGGACATCCAGAAGGCGCTGCAGGACCAGTCGCAGAAGATGTACGGCGACAACTCGCGCGCCTCGCAGGAGCTCTGGGCGCAGTTCATGAACCTGCAGGGTCCCGCCATGCAGAGCCTGATGCAGGCCTACATGGAGCAAAGCCAGAAGGTGTTCGCGCAGTTCCAGGAGCAGATGCAGAGCCAGGCGCGCAACATGTTCTCCGGCCTTTCCTTCCCCGGTTTCCCGTCTGGCAGCCAAGGCAAGAACGAGCCCGAGAAGAAGTGACCCGAAGATAGGGTTCGTCAGTCTCGGTTGCCCGAAAGCGCTCGTCGACTCCGAGCGCATCCTCACGCAGCTGCGCGCCGAGGGCTATGCCACCGCGCCCGACTACGCCGGCGCCGACCTCGTCATCGTCAACACCTGCGGCTTCATCGACGCGGCGGTCGCGGAATCGCTCGATGCGATCGGCGAGGCGCTCGCCGAGAACGGCAAGGTCGTCGTCACGGGTTGCTTGGGCGTCAAGCAAGAGCTCATCAGAGAGCAGCATCCGGCGGTGCTCGCCATCACCGGCCCGCACGACACCGCAGGCGTGATGAGCGCGGTGCACGAGCACCTGCCGAAGCCGCACGATCCCTATCTCGACCTCGTTCCCGCGCAGGGGGTCAAGCTCACGCCGCGCCACTACGCGTATCTGAAAATCTCCGAAGGCTGCAATCATCGCTGCACGTTCTGCATCATTCCCTCGCTGCGCGGCGACCTCGTGTCGCGGCCGATCGCCGAGGTGATGCAGGAGGCCGAGAACCTGGTGAAAGCCGGCGTGAAGGAGCTGCTCGTCATCTCCCAGGACACGAGCGCCTACGGCGTGGACGTCAAGTATCGAACCGGTTTCATCAACGGAAAACCCGCCAAGACGAGGATCGTCGAGCTGTGCAAGGCGCTCGGCGAGCTCGGCGCGTGGGTTCGGCTGCACTATGTCTACCCGTACCCGCACGTCGACGAGATCATCCCGCTGATGGCCGAAGGAAAGATCCTTCCGTATCTCGACATTCCGTTCCAGCACGCGAGCCCGCGCATCCTCAGGCTCATGAAGCGGCCCGCGTCGAGCGAGAAAGTCCTCGAGCGCATCCGCGCCTGGCGCGCCCTCTGCCCCGAGATCACCCTGCGCTCCACCTTCATCACCGGCTTCCCAGGCGAGACGGAGGCGGAATTTTCCGAGCTGCTCGCCTTCCTCGAGGAAGCGCGGCTCGATCGCGTCGGCTGCTTCGCCTATTCGCCGGTCGAGGGCGCGGCGGCGAACCAGCTACCCGACCCGGTGCCCGAAGCGGTCAAGGAAGAGCGGCGCGCGCGCCTCATGGCTTTGCAGGCACGGATCAGCGCGGCCGGATTGAAAGCCAAGACAGGCAAGAAGCTCGCGGTGCTGATCGACGCCCCCGGCGTTGGCCGCTCGAAGGCGGATGCGCCGGAGATCGACGGCGTGGTCAAGTTCCAGGGCGGCAAAGCGGGAGACTTCGCCGAGGTTCTCATCGCGCGCTCGGACGAGCACGATTTGTACGGGAGAAGGCTATGACCGATGTGATGGTGGTGGCAGGCGCAAGGACGGCGATCGGCGATTACGGCGGCGCATTCAAGGATATCCCGCCGACCCGGCTCGGCTCGATTGCCATACGCGAGGCGTTGCGCAGAGCCAAAGCGGATCCGGCGAGCGTCGGACACGTCGTGGTCGGCAGCGTCATCCACGGCGAGGCGCGCGACATGTACATGGCACGGGTGGCGGCGCTCGACGCCGGCGTGCCGGTCGGCACGCCGTGCCTGACGGTCAACCGCCTCTGCGGCTCCGGCCTGCAGGCGATCGTCTCGGCCGCCCAGCACATCCTGCTCGGCGACTGCAGCACGGCGGTCGCCGGCGGCGCCGAGAGCATGAGCCGCGCCGCGTACCTGCTGCCTACCGGGCGCTGGGGCCAGCGCATGGGCGACGCGCCGGTCGTCGACGCGATGACCGCGGCGCTGCACGATCCCTTCGGCCACGGGCACATGGGCGTCACCGCCGAGAACATCGCGGCGAAATACGGCTTCACGCGCGAGCAGCAGGACCGGTTCGCCGTGGAGTCCCACAAGCGTGCGGCGAAGGCGCTGGAGCAGGGCACGTTCGCGAGCCAGATCGTGCCGGTCGAGCTGAAGACGAAGAAGGGCGTCGAGCAGTACACCACCGACGAGCACGTGCGCGCCGATGCCAGCCTGGAGAACCTGGCCAAGCTCAAGCCGGTGTTCAAGAAGGACGGCACGGTGACCGCCGCCAACGCTTCGGGGATTAACGATGCCGCAGCGGCCGTGGTGCTCATGGACTCGAAGACGGCGAAGCACCACAAGCCGATGGCGCGCCTCGTCGCCTACGCCCATGCCGGCGTCGAGCCGCAGCTGATGGGTCTCGGTCCGATCCCGGCGGTGAAGCGCGTCTTCGAGAAGGCGGGGCTCAAGCCCGCCGACATGGACGTGGTCGAGTCGAACGAGGCATTCGCCGTCCAAGCGATGGCGGTTACCCAGGATCTGGGTCTCGATCCGGCGAAGGTGAATCCGAACGGCGGCGCCGTGGCGCTCGGCCATCCGATCGGCGCGACCGGCTGCATCCTGACGGTCAAGGCGCTCTACGAGCTCGAGCGCATCCGGAAGCGCTACGCGCTGGTCACGATGTGCATCGGCGGCGGCCAGGGCATCGCCGCGATCTTCGAGCGACTCTGAAGATGTGAAGAAACCAAGAATAGGACTCGCCCTCGGCTCGGGCAGCTCGCGCGGCTGGGCGCACATCGGCGCTATCCGGGCGCTGGAGGAGCGCGGCGTAAAGCCCGACATCGTGTGCGGCACGTCGATCGGCGCGTTGGTCGGCGGCATCTACGCCTCGGGGCAGCTCGAGGCGCTCGAGCGCTGGGTGACCAGCCTCGCCTGGGGCCACGTGGTGCGCCTCATGGACCTGACGTGGAAGGGTGGCCTGATCCGCGGTCAGCGGCTCTTCAATCTGTTCCGCAGCACCTTCGAAGACCGTGGTTTCGGCGATCTCGAGACGCGCTTCGGCTGCGTCGCGACCGAGCTCGCCTCGGGGCGCGAAGTGTGGATCCAGCGCGGCAAGCTCCTCGACGCGGTGCGCGCCTCGATCGCCATGCCGGGGCTCTTCACGCCGGTCGTGCGCGACGGCACGGTGCTCGTCGACGGCGGGCTGGTGAACCCGGTGCCGGTCTCGATGTGCCGCGCCTTCGGCGCCGAGATCGTCATCGCCGTGGACCTGAGCTGGGGCAAGCTCGGCGCCTACCGCAACATGTCGCGCAGCGTGGCCCCCGCCGAGGTGCCGGGTTGGCTCGAGCGCCTGCGCCCCGGCTGGCTCGGCAGCGCGCGCCCGAAAAGCGACGAGCCGACCATCCCCTCGATCTTCGAGGTGTTCAACACCGCGCTCGACATCGTGGAGCAGCGCGTCGCACGAAGCCGCCTTGCCGGCGAGCCGGCCGACGTGCTGATCACTCCGCTGCTCCCCGACTTCGGCACGATGGAATACCACCGCGCCGGCGAGGCGATCGCCGAAGGCCGCGCCGCGGTCGAGCGGATGCTGCCGCTCATCGAGCAGGTCGTGCGCTAGTGGAGCTCACGCTCCCGGTGACCCTCGCCGTGCTCGGCGCGGCGCTGCTGCACGCTTCGTGGAACGCGCTGCTCAAGGGCTCGGCCGACAAGCAGCTCGACACGGTCGCCTTCTCGATCGGCTCGGCGATCCTCGCGGCCGCCGTGGCGCTGTGGCTGCCGGCGCCGGCGCGCGCCTCGTGGCCATGGCTTGCCGCGTCTGCCGGCGTGCACATCCTCTACTTCGCCTTCCTTGCCGGCGCCTACCACTGGGGCGACCTCTCGTACGCCTATCCGATCATGCGCGGCGGCGGCCCGGTCATCGTCGCGCTCGCCGGGGCCGCGGTGTTCGGCGAAGTGCTGCCGCTCGCGCCGACGCTCGGCGTGGCGCTGGTGTGCGCGGGCATCCTCGGCTTCGCCTCCGGACGGGCGAATCCGCGCGCCACCGCTTTCGCCGTCGCCAATGCCGGCGTGATCGCCGCCTACACCCTCATCGACGCGAAAGGCGCGCGCGCCTCCGGCAGCCCGGTCGCCTATGCCATGTGGTTCTTCGTCGCGAACGGCGTCGTTCTCTACGCCTGGGCCGGCATGCGCCGCGGCGCCGCTCTGCCTCGCCATCTCGCCGCGAACTGGCCGCGCATCCTGGCCGGCGCCGCGCTCACCACCGGCTCGTACGCCGTAGCGCTGTGGGCCATGACGCGCGCGCCCGTCGCTCTCGTCGCGGTGTTGCGCGAGACCGCGGTGATCTTCGGCGCGATCATCGCGCACTTCTGGCTGAAGGAAAAACTGACGCGCCGGCGGCTCGTCGCCACCGGCGCGGTGATGCTGGGCCTGGTCGCCTTGAAGCTGTAACGCTCTAGACCGGCTGCAGCTCGCCGTTCAGCAACCGTACCCGGTCGCCCTGGCGCCACGCCGGCTGCGCGTCGCTCTTGATGGTCCGCGTGCTGCCGTCATCGAGTCGCACCGTCATTTCCCAGACCTTGGTGGCGCGCGTCTGCTTCTCGATCTGGTTGCCGAGCAGCGCGCCGCCCGCGGCGCCGAGGATGGTCACGAGCTTGTTGTGGTCGCCGATGTTGTGGCCGAGCACCGCCCCGGCAACGCCGCCGCCGACCGCGCCGATGCCTTTCGCTTCGCCTGCCAGCTCTACTTCGCGCACCGCTTCCACCGTGCCGAGCAGGCCCGGCTTCACCACCGGCTTGGGAGCTTCAACCGCTTGCGGCGCCTGAGCCATCGGCGGAGGCGGCGGAGGCGTGAGCGCCGGAGTATCGGCATAGGCGACATGCTTCACGGGTTTGTGCGCTTTCGCGACGTGCTGCTTTGCCGGCTTCGGCGCCGGAGCAGCTTCGACCGCCGGAGTGGGGGCGGGCGCTTCTGCGACCGCGGCGGGCGTCTCTTCCTTCACCGAGCCCTTCGAAGCCGGGATGAGGCCGGTGATCGCGGCCACGCCGACGCCAGAGAAGACAATCACCGAAACGGCCGCCGCCGTGAGCAGCGGGTGCAGCGTTCTTTTTGCGGCTTCCATCGCGTCGTTCTCCTTTCGTATCGCGAATGGCGCCAGATTAGGAGCGCGCTCGCTGCGGTGCAGTGAGAGTTTGTGACGAGATGTAACTTAAGGTCTTAAGCCTCTGGTCGCATATGCGGAAAGAGGATGACGTCGCGAATGCTCGGACTGTCGGTGAGAAGCATCACCAGCCGATCGACGCCCAGGCCGGCGCCCGCCGTCGGCGGCATGCCGTACTCGAGCGCGCGCACGTAGTCGGCGTCGTAGTACATCGCTTCCTGGTCGCCGGCTTCCTTCTTCCGCGCCTGGTCGCGGAAGCGCTCGGCCTGGTCCTCGGGGTCGTTCAGCTCCGAGAAGCCATTGGCGATCTCCTTCGCGTCGATGAAGAGCTCGAAGCGGTCGGCGAGCTCGGGGTCCGTGTCGCGACGGCGCGCGAGCGGCGAGACCTCGGCCGGAAAGTCGGTGACGAAGGTGGGCTGGATCAGGTGCTTCTCGGCGATCGCCTCGAAGAGCATCAGCTGCAACGATCCCCAGCCGTGCTCGCCGCCGTGTTCAACCTTCAGCTCATCGAGCTTGCGCGATAAGCCGCGCCTGTCCCGCAGATCGCCGCTCACGCCTTGCTGGCGGATCGCCTCCGGAATGGTCAGGCGCGCGAAAGGCCTGCCGACTTGTATCGTCTTGCCCTGATAGGCGATCGCGTCCGTCCCGGCGGCCGCACGGATCAGCCGCTCGGTAAGGTCCATCATGTAGTGCCAGTCCTGATACGCGCAGTACCACTCGAGCATCGTGAACTCGGGGTTGTGGCGCGTCGAGATGCC
>DASQYN010000003.1:0-2138 GCA_035639215.1 Burkholderiales bacterium | reverse complement strand
AGAAGAATCATGCGCAGCGCGACGGTGTGCGAAAAAAGGCAGGAGGCGAGGAAGAAGGCAGCGCTCCATGCCGACAGCGTGAGGGTGTTCATCCGCTTGCCATCATAGTATTTCCGTAGCCTGCGCTGCCGCGGCAATCGGCTAAGATTCGCTCCTTTAGCTTCATGCGGCGAAGCGTGTTCACAGTGATCCCTCATGTGCGGGCTCGCCGGCTACCTTAGCGCGAAGTCCTTCTCCGACGATGTGCTAGCGCGCATGACCGCGCGTCTCGCGCACCGCGGTCCGGACGCCGACGGGTTGTTTCGCGACGGTCCGGTGGCGCTCGGGCATCGGCGGCTATCGATCATCGACGTGGCCGGCAGCCCTCAGCCGATGAGCACGCCCGACGGCGAGCTCACGGTGATCTTCAACGGCGAGATCTACAACTTCCAGGAAGTGCGGCAGACGCTTGCTGCGCGCGGGCATCGATTCGCCACCCACGGCGACACCGAGGCGCTTCTCTACGCCTACCGTGAGTATGGCGAAGCGATGCTCGAGCACTTGCAGGGAATGTTCGCCTTTGCGCTCTGGGATCGGCCGCGCCGGCGCCTTTTCATCGCCCGCGATCACCTCGGCGTGAAGCCGCTCTACTACTGCTGGGACGGCACGACGCTCGTCTTCGGCTCAGAGCTGAAGGCGCTGCTCGAGCATCCGGCCGTGCCGCGCGAGATCGATCTCGACGCGCTCGGGCTCTATCTCGAGTCGCAGTACATCCCGGCGCCGAAGTCCATCTTTCGGGCTGTGCGCAAGCTCGAGCCGGGGCATGCCCTGACGGTTGAAAACGGCAAGATGTCGATCAGGCGATATTGGCGTCCGGACTACCTGCCGAAGCTGGAGCTCGGCGACGAGGAGGCGGTCGAGCGGCTCGAAGCGGAGCTGCGCCGCTCGGTGAAAAGCATGCTCGTGTCCGACGTGCCGCTCGGCAGCTTCCTCTCCGGCGGCGTGGACTCGAGCCTGGTGAGCGCGCTGATGGTCGACCTGAGCGGCCGGCCGATCGACACCTTCACGCTCGGCTTCGAGGGCGAGGGCGCGGTGAGCGAGCACCGCCACGCCGAGCTGGTGGCGAAGCACATCGGCGCGACGAGCCATGTCCTCATGATGACGCAGGCCGAGCTGGTGGCTTCCTTCGAGCATTGGGTGGATGCGTTCGACGAGCCTTTCGCCGACCCGGCCGCGCTTCCCACCCTCCTGCTGGCGCGGCTCACGCGGCGGCATGTGACCGTAGCGCTGACGGGCGAAGGCGCGGACGAGGTGTTCTCCGGCTACGACAACTATCGCAAGCGAGTGCGCGAGGAGCGGGTCACCTCCATCCTCGGGTCGTCCTATTCGCCGCTGCACTACCTCGTCGGGCTGCTGCCGGCGCGGGCGCGCAAGGACCGCCTGCTGAAGGCGATCGGCGAGCGGAGGAGCCGCCGCTACGTGACCATCCCGCAGGTGTTCGACGCGACGCTGCGGCCGGAGCTGTTCTCGGGACGCTTTCAGCAGGCGCAGCAAAGCCGCATGGCCGACTTCGCCGAGCGCTACTTCGAGGAGTGCAACTCGCCCGAGTACATCGATCGGCTGATGTATGTCGATGCGCGCCTCTGGCTTCCCGACGACCTGCTCACCAAGGTCGACCGCGCCACGATGGCGCATTCCCTCGAGGCGCGCGTGCCGTATCTCGACCATCGCTTCTTCGAGTTCTGCGCACGGCTCGACCCGGCGCTCAAGCAGCGGGGCGCGACCGGCAAGTTCATCCTCAAGAAGCTGGCCGAGAAGTACCTGCCTGCGACGACGATCTACCGCGGGAAGCAGGGGTTCGTGCCGCCGCTTCGCGACTGGTTCTCCGGCCTCCTCAGGCCCGAGGTCGATCGCGCGCTTTCCGAGGACGGGCTCGGGCGCCGCGGGCTTTTCCAGCGGCAGGCGCTCGAACGCCTGCGCCGTGCTGCGCGTCCGACCGACGTCGGGCGCGTCTGGGCGCTGCTCGTCCTGGAAAATTGGTTTCGGCGCTACGCTCCCGATTTCTCGCTCGCCTAGGGAGCTCGCATCGATGTGCGGCATAGGGGGTTTCTTCGCGCTGCAGCCGGTCGCGCCGCGGGTCGCCTCGGCCATGCGCGCGG
>DASQYN010000002.1:0-12410 GCA_035639215.1 Burkholderiales bacterium | reverse complement strand
TCGGCGGCATGGCTGCTCACCGGCACGACGATGAGCGAGGGCAGGGCGCGCGTGCGCGGCGAGATGCCGTTCACTTCCTTCAGCTGGCCGACGGTCATGCCGTGCTTCTTGGCGATCGACTCCAAGCTCTCGCCGCGCTTCGGCGTATAGCTCTTCCACGAGACGAGCGAGTCCTCGTCGAGCTTCTCGAGGTTCTCGTGAAACACGTCCACCTTGTCCGCCGGCAGCACGATGCGCGGCGTGACCGAGGCCCGGATCAGCGGCCGGCTGAAGCCGGGGTTCAGCGCGATGAACTCGTCGACCGGCATTTCGGCAAGCCTGGCGGCGAGCCGCACGTCGATGTCGCGCAGCTTCGTATAGGTGGCGAAGTAGGGCTGGTTCGGGATCGGCTCGAGGGTGATGCCGAGCGGCTCGGGGTTGAGGATGATGTTCTTCAGCGCCTGCAGCTTCGGCAGGTAGTGGCGCGTCTCGAGCGGCATCGAAAGGTGGGCGAAGTCGGTCGGCCTGCCCGCCGCCCGGTTCTTCGCGATGGCGCGTGCCACGCCGTTCTCGCCCCAGTTATAGGAGGCGAGCGCAAGCTGCCAGTCGCCGTGCATCTCGTACAGGTAGGCGAGGTAATCGAGCGCGGCGTTCGTCGAGTCGACGATGTCGCGGCGGCCGTCGTACCACCAGTTCTGCTCGAGCTCCCAGCGCTTGCCGGTACCAGGAATGAATTGCCACAGGCCGGAGGCATGGGCGCGCGAGTAGGCCATCGGATTGAAGGCGCTCTCGACCATCGGCAGCAGCGCCAGCTCGGTCGGCATGCCCCGCTTCTCCAGCTCTTCGACGATGTGATAGAGATAGAGGCGGCTGCGATCGAACACGCGCTGCAGGTAATCGGGCCGCGCCGCGTAGTACGCCATCTTCTCGCGCACCAGCGGCCCTTCGAGGTCGGGCATGGCGAAGCCCTGGCGGATGCGCTGCCAGAGATCGGTCGGCGGCAGGGTGCGATCGATGGTCTTCACCGCCGGAGGCTGCGCGAGCACCGTGGAAAGACCGTCGAAGGGCGGCAGGCGGGTCGCGTCGAGCGCCGTGGCGGCGCTCGGCAGCGGCACCGGCGGCGGAGCCGCTGGCGGCGGCTTGGCCGGCGCAGCAGCGAGCGGGGGCGAGGCGGGCTGCGGCGACGCTTCCTGGGGCGGCGGCGAGGCGCAGGCGCCTGCCAGCAAGAGCACGAAAAGCGCGAGGTTTTTGGCGGACTTGGCCATTTTCGGTCCGCCCGGATAGTGGCACAGGACGCGCTGTTCCGCGCGCTAGAACACCTGCTTTCTTATGTAGATTTTCCGGCCGGGATGGAGGGTGCTGCCGACCCGGTTCCAGCGCTTGAGGGCGGCGACCGTGACGTGGTACCGCTTTGCGATGCCGGTAAGCGTGTCGCCGCGCTTTACGTGGTGCACTACTCCGAGCGTTCCCTGCACCGGAATCGGCGGCCGGTACATGACCGGCAGGTTCGCCGCCTCGCGGGCTTCCTCGCGGGTCGGCACGACGAGCACGCCCGGCACGTGCCAAGACCTTGCCGGAACGCCGTTCACCTTCTTTAACTCGGCGATCGTCACGCCGAACTTCTTCGCCAGCTTGCCGAACGTCTCCCCGCGCTCCGGGTGGTAGACCCGCCAGGACACGAGCGACTTGCCGTCGTACTTCTCCAGGTTGTCGTAGAACACCTCGACCTTCTCCGCGGGCAGGACGAGGCGCGGCTGGCTCGAGGAGCGGATGAGCGGCCGCTTGAAGCCGGGGTTGAGGGCGATGAACTCCTCGATCGGCATCTCGGCGAGCTGGGCGGCGAGCTGCAGGTCCATGGCCGGAGTCTCGGAGAGCGTCACGAAGTACCGCTCGTTCGGGATCGGCTCCAGGCTGACGTTGTAGCGCTCGGGATCGCGGATGATGTTCTTCAGCGCCTGGAGCTTGGGTACGTAATAGCGTGTCTCGCGCGGCATGCGCAGGTGCGAGTAGTCGGTGGGCTGCCTCGCCCTGCGGTTGCGCTCCATGGCGCGACCCACCGCGTTCTCGCCCCAGTTATAGGAGGCGAGGGCGAGCTGCCAGTCGCCGTACATCTCGTGCAGCTTGGCGAGGTAGTCGAGCGCCGCGCTCGTCGAGTCGACGATGTCCCGCCGCTCGTCGTACCACCAGTTCTGGTCCAGCTCGAAGCGCTTGCCGGTGCCGGGGATGAACTGCCAAAGCCCGCTGGCGTGGGCGCGCGAGTAGGCCATGGGATTGAACGCGCTCTCCACCATCGGCAGCAGCGCGAGCTCGGTGGGCAGGCCGCGCCGCTCGATCTCGCCGACGATGTGATAGAGGTAGAGCCGGCTGCGGTCGAACATGCGCTGCAGGTACTCCGGATTGCGCGCATAGTAGGCCGCCTGCTGGCGCACGTAGCGATTGTCGAGGTCCGGCATGCGGAACCCCTTGCGCACGCGCTCCCAGAGATCCTCGACCGCGGGCACGGTGCCGTCGACCTTGGCGACCGGCATCGGCTGGACCACCGCGCGCTTGCCGTCGAAGGGCGGGAGCTTGGCGACATCGATCGGCGGCGGCAGCTTCGGCGTCGGCGGCACGATGGCGGCAGCTTCGGTTTTCACGGCGGCCGCTGCGGCAGCTCTCGCCGGCGCGGCAACGGGCGGCGCTTCGGCCTGCGCCGGCTCCGGGCCGGGAGACGGGGGTTGCGAGGCGCAGGCATGCAGCAGCGCCGCCGCAGCGCCGAGGAGGAGGGCTCGCAGGCGGGGCGTCAAAACCGGTTCTTCCATTCGCGGATGGCGGCGAACACGCCGGCCGGATCGGCGATGCGCGAGCCGAGGTACTTGTTCGCCGACTCGATGACGGCCGGCTCGCGGCAGCGCAGGAAAGGATTGGTCGCTTTCTCGTCGCCGAGCGTCGAGGGCAGGGTGGGACGACCGGCCTCGCGCAGCCGGCGGTCGCGCTGCTCGCGCCGCTCGAGCGCCGCGTTGTCCGGCTCGACCGCCTTGGCGAAGCCGATGTTGGCGAGGGTGTATTCATGCCCGCAGTAGACCTTCGTGTCGTCGGGCAGCGCGCGCAGCTTCTCCAGGGAGGCATACATCTGCGCCGGCGTGCCTTCGAACACCCGCCCGCAGCCGCAGGCGAAGAGCGTGTCGCCGCAGAAGAGCGCGCCGCCCCCATAATAGGCGATGTGCGCCCGCGTATGCCCCGGGATGTCGAGCACCGCGAAGCTCGCCCCGAGCTCGGGAATGCGTACGGTGTCGCCCTCGGAAACCGCTTGCGTGAGCGTCGCGATCGGCTCGCCGCGCGGTCCGTAGACCGGAACCCGGAACTCTTCGAGAAGGCGCGCGATGCCGCCCACATGGTCCGGATGATGATGCGTGGCGAGCACGGCCGCGAGCGTGAGCCGCTCGCGCGCGAGATAATCGAGCACCGGCTGCGCTTCGCCGGGATCGACGACGGCGGCGGCGTGCGTCGCGTTGCGCAGGGTCCAGACGTAGTTGTCCTTGAACGCCCGGACCGCAGCGACCTGATAACCGACTTCAGCGAGCATCGTGCGGCAGCCCTTCGTGCAGAACGGGTCACAGAAGTATAACGGCGAGCGCTCGTCGCTCTCCGGCTGGCTCGCCACCCCCCAGGGAGCCTATGTGCTCGGCTGGGAGCTCGTCCAGTTTGACAGCGCTGTTGATGACGTCTTCGGTTACCGTGCCGTGCAGGTCGGACTACCCGAGGTCGATTTTCTGCGACAGAACCGCATCCAGTTCCGCTTCACGCTGGCGCTCGAGCCGGGCGCGGCGCTCGCCGCCGACCCGTTGCAGATGCCCCTGGAATCGCAAAGCGTCGATCTGCTTGCGCTGCCGCATGTGCTCGAGTCTCACCTCAATCCGCACGATGTGCTGCGCGAAGCCGAGCGCGTGCTGCGGCCCGAGGGGCAGGTCGTCATCTCCGGCTTCAACACCGCGTCGCTCTGGCGGCTGCGCCAGCTCACGCCCTTCATGAGCCGGGCCGGCGCGCCGTGGGAGGCGCATTTCATCGGCCTGCTGCGGCTGCGCGACTGGCTGAGGGTGCTGGGATTCGAGCTGAACGGCGGCAGCTTCGGCTGCTACGTTCCGCCTTTCCAGAAGAAGGTCTGGCTGGACCGCTTCGCCTTCATGGACAAGGCCGGCGCCCGCTGGTGGCCGGTCCTCGGCGGCGTTTACGTGGTGCGCGCGGTGAAGCGGGTGGCCGGGCTGCGGCTGGTGCCGCCGGCATGGCGCGAGGAGCGCGCGCGCCGCCGTGCGCTCGCGCCGGTCGCCAATCGAAGCCACAAGAACCATGAGCGATGAAGTCGTGGAAATCTTCACCGATGGAGCCTGCCGCGGCAACCCGGGTCCGGGAGGGTGGGGCGCGATCCTGCGCCTGAAGAGCGCCGCGCGCAACGCCGAGAAGGAGCTCTGGGGCGGGGAGGCGTCCACCACCAACAACCGCATGGAGCTGATGGCCGTGATCCGTGCCCTCGAGGCGCTGAAACGCCCATCGCGCGCGCGCCTTTACACCGACTCGCAGTACGTGCAGAAGGGCATCTCGGGCTGGATCCACCAGTGGAAGCGCAACGGCTGGCGCACCGCCGACAAGAAGCCGGTCAAGAACGTCGATCTGTGGCAGCGCCTGGACGAGCTCGCGCGCCAACATGAGGTAGAGTGGCACTGGGTGCGCGGCCATGCCGGGCATCCGGAGAACGAGCGGGCCGACGAGCTCGCCAACAAAGGCATCCCTGCGGGAGACAACAACAATGACGCGTCAAGTCGTCCTTGACACGGAGACCACGGGCCTAAACCCCAAGCTGGGCGACCGCATCATCGAAATCGGCTGCATCGAGATCCTGTCGCGCCGCATCGGCGAGCGGCAGTTCCACAGCTATCTGAACCCGGAGCGCGACGTCGACCTCGGCGCGACGCGCGTGCACGGCCTGACGCGGGAGGACCTGGCGGCGAAGCCGAGGTTTGCCGAGGTGGCGCGCGAGTTCCTCGACTTCGTGCAGGGCGCCGAGCTCATCATCCACAACGCCGACTTCGACGTCGAGTTCCTCGATCTCGAGCTCGGCCGCGCCGGGCTGGGGCGGCTCGCCGACTACGTCGCCAAGGTGACCGACACGCTCGCCCATGCGCGCGAGCTGCACCCGGGCCGCAAGAACTCGCTCGATGCGCTCTGCGAGCGGTACTTCGTCAGCAACGCGCACCGGCAGCTGCACGGAGCGCTGCTCGACGCGCGGCTCCTCGCCGAGTGCTACCTCGCCATGACGCGCGGCCAGGAGAGCCTCGTCATGGAGCTCGAAACGCCGGCCGCCGCGGCGGCGGCGCTCGCCGCCATGCAGGTCGATGCGTCCAACCTGATCGTCCTCGCGCCGGCGCCGGAAGAGATCGCTCTGCACGAGCGCTATCTCGATGCCATGGAGAAGGACGCCAAGGGCCCGGCCCTCTGGCGCCGGCTCTGAAAAGGGGTCAGGACCCTTTTCGCGGCAACGCGTAGCTCAGCGAAAAGGGTCCTGACCCCTTTTCAGCTGGAGACGCGCGCCGCCCGCGGCAGCCATTCCCCGCCGCCGATCTCGCGGCGAGCGCTCGGCAGCGTGATCTGGTAGTTGATCAGGTAGACCGTCGTGTCGTTGCGGACCTCCTCGACCTGCTTTGCGTCGAGCGCGTGCTCGAAAGTGCGCTCGAGCTTGGGCTGGCGCGTGGCGCTCGACTTGACGAAGAGCTCGAAGCCGTAGCGCCCGGCGCCGAGGTGCAGCGGCGCGGTGCGACCCTTCTCGGCCAGGTCGAAGAGCACGAACTTGGTCACCGAGCGCTTGCCTTCCAGGCTGAAGGCGATGAACGGATCGAGCGTGCTGTCGGGCTCGAGCCGGCGCTTGGCGCGGATGAAGCGCTGCATGTCGACCTCGGCGACCGGCGAGAGCAGCACCGAGCGCTCCGCGTCGCCGTCGATGGTGAGGCGCAGCGCCACCCATTCGACCACCCCGCCGGCCGAGCCGGCGTTGGTGAACTGCAGCGGCAGCAGCAAGCGCACCCCTCCCGCCGGGCGCGACGGGGGAATGATCACGTCGCCGCCGAGCACTTCCGGCGCGAACTCGACGAGCTTCGCCCGGCCGGCGGCGGCCATGGCGAGCCAGAAGCCGGCGATGGCGAAGCCGAGCCCGACCCAGGCGGGCGGAACGGTGACCTGCGTCAACACCGCCGCCCCGGCCAGCGAGAGCGCGAGAACGGCGAGCACATTGAGAGACGTCCTGCGTGCGAGCAGCATCTGTCGCATCGATACCTCCTGCCGTCATTCCACGGCGCGGCGTGTGAATCGTCTATCGCCGCCCCGCTATACTTGGACCATGCCTGCCGCTGCGCCGCGTAACATTTTCGACCAGGACCTGCCGAAGAACGCGGCCAACTACGCGCCGCTGACGCCGCTTTCGTTCCTCGAGCGCGCGGCTTACGTGTATCCCGACCGCCCGTCGGTCGTGCACGGTGCGCAACGCTACCGCTGGCGCGAAACCTACGAGCGCTGCCGGCGCCTCGCCTCCGCGCTGGCCCGCCGCGGCATCGGCTCCGGCCACACCGTGGCGGCGATGCTGCCGAACACACCGCCGATGTACGAGGCGCATTTCGGCGTCGCCATGGCGGGCGCGGTGCTCAACACGCTCAATACACGCCTCGATGCCGAGGCGATCGCCTTCATGCTCGATCACGGCGAGGCGCGGCTGCTCATTACCGACAGGGAGTTCTCGCCGACCGTCGAAGCGGCGCTCAAGCTGCTGAAGCGGAAGCTCCCGGTGGTTGACGCCGAGGACGCCGAGTTCACGGGCGGCAAGCGCCTCGGCGAGACAACCTATGAAGAGCTGCTGCAGGAAGGCGACCCGGGCTTCGCCTGGCGCTGGCCGCAGGACGAGTGGCAGGCGATTTCGCTCAACTACACCTCCGGCACCACTGGCAATCCGAAGGGCGTCGTCTACCACCACCGCGGCGCCTACCTCAACGGCGTCGGCAACATCCTCGTCTGGGGAATGCCGCACCACGCCGTGTACCTGTGGACGCTGCCGATGTTCCACTGCAACGGCTGGTGTTTCCCCTGGACCATGGCGGCGAACGCGGGAACGAACATCTGCCTGAGGAAGGTGGAGGCGAAAGCGATCTTCGACCTGATCCGGCAGCACCGCGTGACGCACTATTGCGGCGCGCCGATCGTCCACCAGACGCTGATCAATGCCCCGGCCGAGATGAAGCGCGGTATCGAGCATCAGGTGAGCGCGCTGGTCGCCGCGGCCGCGCCGCCCGCCGCGATGATCGAAGGCATGCAGAAGATGGGATTCAACCTCACGCATGTCTACGGGCTCACCGAGGTCTATGGCCCGGCGACGGTGTGCGCGAAGCACCCGGAATGGGAGCGCCTGCCGCTCGCCGAGCAGGTGCGGCTGAACGGCCGGCAGGGCGTTCGCTACCACGTCGAGGAGGGGCTCTCGGTAATGGACCCGGAAACCATGCAGCCGGTCCCCGCCGACGGCGAGACGATGGGCGAGATCATGTTCCGCGGCAACATCACGATGAAGGGCTACCTGAAGAACCGGCAGGCCACCGAGGAGGCCTTCCGCGGCGGCTGGTTTCACTCGGGGGACCTCGCGGTGATGCAGGCCGACGGCTACGTCAAGATCCGCGACCGCTCGAAGGACATCATCATCTCGGGCGGCGAGAACATCTCTTCGCTCGAGGTCGAAGACGTGCTCTACCGGCACCCCGCGGTGCTCGGCGCGGCGGTGGTGGCGATGCCCGACGCGAAGTGGGGCGAGACGCCGTGCGCCTTCGTGGAGCTGAAGCCCGGGGCCGCGGTCAGCGAGCAGGAAATGATCGAGTTCTGCCGCGGCCAGCTGGCGAGGTTCAAGGCGCCGCGCGCGGTCATCTTCGGCGAGCTGCCCAAGACCTCGACCGGCAAGATCCAGAAGTTCCTGCTGCGCGAGAGGGCGAAGTCGGCCACCGCTATCGATACATGAGCGCCATCCCGAAGAGCGAGGAGGCGATTCTGCTGCGCGAAGACCGCGACGGCGTCTGCACGCTGACGATGAACCGCCCAGCGCAGATGAACCTCCTCACCAGCGAGATGCTGAGCGCGCTCCAGCAGGCGCTCGATTCGATTTCCCGCGATACGAAGATCCGGGTGGTGATCCTCGCCGCGGCCGGGAAAGGCTTCTGCGCGGGACACGACATCAAGGAGATCCGCGCGCTCAAGGAGCTGGCGAAGATCGAGCAGCTCTTCGCGAAATGCAGCCGGATGATGCAGACGCTCACGGCGCTGCCCCAGCCGGTCATCGCGCGCGTGCAGGGCGCCGCGGCCGCCGCGGGCTGCCAGCTCGTGGCCCAGTGCGACCTCGCCGTCGCCTCCGAGGCCGCGAAGTTCACCACGCCGGGAGTGACCTGGGGCTTCTTCTGCTCTACGCCCGGCGTCGCCGTGGCGCGCAATCTCTCGCGCAAGCGGGCGATGGAGATGCTGCTTACCGGAGATCTCGTCGACGCGCGCAAGGCGCTCGAGTGGGGACTGGTGAACCGGGTGGTGGCAGCGGATCAGCTGGTCGCGGAGACCGATGCCCTGGCGAGGCAGATCGCGGAGAAGCCGCCGGTGACGGTGGCCACCGGCAAGCGGGCTTTCTACGAGCAGCTCGAGCTCGGCGCGGCGAAGGCCTACGAGCTCGCTTCCTGCGCCATCTCGGCGAGCTTCGCGCACGACGAAGGCCGGCAGGGGATGGACGCTTTCCTGGAAAAGCGCCCGCCGCCGAAGCACTGAAGCGCCGCGTCAGGGGAGGAGCGGTTGGTCGAGAACACCATACTGGAAACGCGCGGGCTCACCAAGGAGTTCAAGGGCTTCGTCGCCGTGAAGGACGTTTCGCTCAAGGTGCGGCGCGGCAGCATCCACGCCCTGATCGGCCCCAACGGCGCCGGCAAGACCACCTGCTTCAACCTGCTCACGCATTTCCTCACGCCGACCCGCGGCCAGATCTTCTACAAGGGCCGCGAGATCACCGGATCGAGTCCTTCCAGCATCGCCCGTATGGGACTCGTGCGCTCGTTCCAGATCTCGGCGGTGTTCCCGCACCTCACGGTGCTCGAGAACGTCCGTATCGCCCTGCAGAGCCGGGAGTATCGCGGCGCGTCGCTCAACTTCTGGACTTCCGAGATGACGCTGAAGCGGCTCGACGCGCCGGCGCGCGAGCTGATCGAGGCGGTCGGCCTCTCCGAGTTCGCCGAGACCGCCGCAGTCGAGCTGCCCTATGGGCGCAAGCGCGCGCTCGAGATCGCCACCACGCTCGCGCTCGACCCGGAGATGATGCTGCTCGACGAGCCGACCGCCGGCATGACGCACGCGGATGTCGAGCGCATCACGGCGCTCGTGAAGCGAGTCGCCGCGAACCGCACCGTGCTGATGGTCGAGCACAACCTTTCGGTCGTCTCCACGCTCTCGGACCGCATCACCGTGCTCCAGCGCGGCGAGATCCTCGCCGAGGGCGACTACCACACCGTGTCGAAGGATCCGCGCGTCGTGGAAGCGTATCTGGGAGCAGGGAATGCCTAGCCTGCTGAAGGTCGAGGGCCTGAACGCCTGGTACGGCGAGTCGCACATCCTCCACGGCATCGATCTCGAGGTGAACGAGGGCGAGGTCGTCACCCTCCTCGGGCGCAACGGCGCGGGGAAGACCACCACGCTCAAGTCGATCATGGGCATGGTCGGCCGCCGGACCGGATCGATCCGGTTCGAAGGCAAGGAGACCATCCGTCTGCCGTCGAATGCCATCGCGCGCCTCGGCATCGCGTTCTGCCCCGAGGAGCGCGGCATCTTCGCCAGCCTCGACGTGGAAGAGAACCTGCTGCTGCCGCCGGCGGTGCGCCCGGGCGGCATGTCGCTGCAGACGATCTACGAGCTGTTCCCCAACCTGAAGGAGCGGCTGCGCAGCCAGGGCACCAAGCTCTCCGGCGGCGAGCAGCAGATGCTCGCCATCGCGCGCATCTTGCGCACCGGCGCGCGGCTCCTGATGCTCGACGAGCCGACCGAGGGGCTGGCGCCCGTGATCGTGCAGCAGATCGGCCGCACCATCGCGCGGCTCAAGCGCGAAGGCTTCACGATCCTGCTGGTCGAGCAGAATTTTCGCTTTGCCCAGACCGTGGCCGACCGGCACTACGTGGTCGAGCATGGTCGCATCGTGGACATGGTGGCAGGCGCCCAGCTCGAAGCGAACCTCGGGCGCATCCACGAATATCTCGGAGTCTAGTCAACCACTTCTGGAGGAATCAGATGTTCGCATTACGCAGGATGGCAGGTGCAGTAGCGCTCGCGCTCGGTGCCGCATCTATTACGGCGGGCGCGCAGGCGCAGGTGTCGGACGGCGTCGTCAAGATCGGCGTGCTGAACGACATGTCGAGCCTTTACGCCGACGTCGGCGGGCCGGGATCCGTGGTCGCGGCGAAGATGGCGGTGGACGACTTCCTCAAGTCGCACAAGTCGAACCTGAAGGTGGAGGTCCTTTCCGCCGACCACCAGAACAAGCCCGACGTCGGCTCGCAGATCGCGCGCCAGTGGATCGACGTCGACAAGGTGGATGCCATCGTCGATGTGCCCAATTCCGGGGTCGCGTTGGCGGTCAACCAGGTGGTGCGTGACAAGGGCAAGGCCCACCTGAACACGGGCGCCGCGAGCTCGGACCTCACCGGCAAGGCGTGCTCGCCGAACACGGTGCACTGGCTCTACGACACCTGGATGCTCGCGCACGGCACGGGCTCCGCGATCGTAAAGACGGGCGGCGACACCTGGTTCTTCCTCACCGCCGACTACGCGTTCGGCCACGCGCTCGAGCGCGACACCTCGGAAGTCGTGAAGGCGAACGGCGGCAAGGTGCTCGGCGCCGTGCGCCACCCGCTGAACACCCAGGACTTCTCCTCCTTCCTGCTCCAGGCGCAGTCGTCGAAGGCCAAGGTGATCGGCCTCGCGAACGCCGGCGGCGACACGATCAACTCCATCAAGCAGGCGTCGGAGTTCGGCATCGTGAAGGGCGGCCAGAGCCTCGCCGGCCTGCTCGTCTTCCTCTCCGACGTGCACGGCCTGGGCCTCGACAAGGCGCAGGGCCTGATTTTCACCGAGACGTTCTACTGGGACCTGAATGACCAGACCCGCGCCTGGTCGAAGCGCTTTGCCGCCGCGAACGGCGGCAAGTACCCGACCATGGACCACGCCGGCGTGTACGCGGTCGTGCTGCACTACCTGAAGTCGGTGGAGGCGGCCAAGACCGACGACGGCACCAAGGCCGTCGCGGAGATGAAGAAGCTGCCGACCGACGATCCGCTCTTCGGCAAGGGCAGGATCCGCCAGGACGGCCGCAAGATCCACCCGGCATATCTCTTCGAGGTGAAGAAGCCCTCGGAGTCGAAGGGGCCGTACGACTACTACAAGCTGCGCGCCACCATCCCGGCCGACCAGGCGTTCCGGCCGGAGAAGGACGGCGGCTGCTCGCTCGTCAAGTAGCGCGCCGGTAGAGCATGACCGAGATCTTCGGCATCCCGATCCAGGCGTTCATGGGGCAGCTGTTGATCGGCCTGATCAACGGCTCGTTCTATGCGCTGCTCTCGCTCGGGCTGGCGGTGATCTTCGGTCTGCTGAACATCATCAACTTCACGCACGGCGCCCAGTACATGATGGGCGCCTTCTGCGCGTATCTGCTCCTGAACAAGGCCGGTATCGGTTACTGGCCCTCGCTCGTCATCGCGCCGGTGGTGGTCGGTTTCACCGGCGTGGTGATCGAGCGCACCATGCTCAAGCGCCTCTACAACCTCGACCACCTGTACGGGCTGCTCCTCACCTTCGGCCTCGCGCTCATCATCCAGGGCCTCTTCCGGAACGAATACGGCACTTCCGGCCAGCCGTACACCATGCCCTCGCAGCTCACCGGCGCCCAGAACCTGGGGTTCATGTTCTTGCCCGTCTACCGCGCGTGGGTCATCGTCTTCTCGCTCATCATCTGCCTCTCGACCTGGTTCGTGATCGAGAAGACCAGGCTGGGTGCGTACCTGCGCGCCGCGACCGAGAACCCGGCGCTGGTGCAGGCGTTCGGCATCAACGTGCCGCGCATGATCACGCTCACCTACGGCGCCGGCGTCGGGCTGGCCGCGCTCGCCGGCGTGATGGCGGGACCGATCTACCAGGTGAGCCCGCAGATGGGCTCCTCGCTCATCATCGTCGTGTTCGCCGTCGTGGTGATCGGCGGCATGGGATCGATCATGGGCTCGATCGTGACCGGCTTCGGGCTCGGCATCATCGAGGGCCTCACCAAGTATTTCTACCCGGAGGCCTCGAGCACGGTGATCTTCGTGGTGATGGCGATCGTGCTCCTGGTGCGTCCCGCGGGGCTGTTCGGGAAGACG
>DASQYN010000001.1:0-4385 GCA_035639215.1 Burkholderiales bacterium | reverse complement strand
AAGCTGGTGCCTTTCTCCTTCTCGCGGACGATCACCCGGCTCTTCGCGAGGCGCCGCCACTTTCCGGCGCGCGCCAGCTCCCAGAGCTCCGCATCGGAAAGCGTCGCGAGCATCGACACGCTCTTCAGCACGACGTACTTTTCGCTGTCCGGGATCGAGCCGGCAGGCAGCACGGCCTGCCCGACCTTGGAGAGCTCGAGAGCGAAATCGGTGAAGTTGGCATAGCGCTGTTCGGGAAGCTTGCGCAGCGCGCGCAGGATCACTGGGTCGAGGGAGCGCGGCAGCTCCGGACGCACTTCCGAGGGCGGCAGCGGATCGAGCTTGACGATCTTGTTGAGCAGCGCCTCCAGGTTCTCGGCGAGGAAGGGCTTCTTGCCGGCGAGCAGCTCGTAGAGCACGACGGCGAGCGAGTACATGTCGCTGTGGAAGCCGAGCGGCTTTCCCAGGATCTGCTCGGGCGACATGTAGTAGGGCGAGCCCATCGCCTGGGTCTGCACCACCTGGCTCTTGCGCAGGAAGGCGGCGCCGAAGTCGGCGATCTTCACCTCGGTGCCCGAGGCCACCATGATGTTCGCCGGCTTGATGTCGCGGTGGACGACGCCTTCCTTCGCCGCGTACTCGAGCGCGCCGCAGCACTTGAAGCCGATCTGCAGCACGTCGGCCACCGGCAGCAGGTGCGGCGCGGCGACGTGGCGCGACAGATCGCCGCCCGTGACGAGCTCCATCGCGATGTAGCCGGAGTTCTCCCCGACCACCGCGTCCAGAATGGCGACGATGTGCGGGTGGCGCAGCTTGCCTGCGAGCGAGGCCTCGTTCTGGAACTGCGAGCGGTAGACGGCGCCGAATTCCGGGTCGCGGAACACTTCCGGCTCGATCGTTTTCAGCGCGACCTCGCGGCCGGTGAAAGTGTCGCGCGCGAGATAGACGGTGCCGGTCGCGCCCTTGCCGAGGAGCTTGTGTACGTCATACTTGCCGACCTGCAGGCTGAGACCGAGCGTGGCTGCTGCCGGATTGTCGTTCAAGGCGGCCCTGGATCTTTAAGCTTTGGGGCCGAATGTACATCATGAGACGTCGCCCGCGGAGGCCGCCAATGACCCTGCGCATTTGCTTCGCCGTCCTGTGTCTCGCCAGCGCCGCTCACGCGCAGGTCGCCGTGCAGGAATACCCGATTCCGTCGGGGCACGGTATCCATGACGTCTGGGCGCTCCCCGAGCGGGACGGGCCGGTGTGGTTTTCGGCGCAGCGCTCCGGAGAGCTCGGCATCCTGGATCCGAAAAGCAGCGCAATGCGATTCATTGCGCTCGGCCGCGGCGCCGCGCCCCATGGCGTGATCGCCGGTCCGGACGGCGCCGCCTGGCTCACCGACGGCGGGCAGAATGCCATCGTCCGCGTCGATCCTGCGAGCGGTGCGGTGCGGCTGTGGAACCTGCCGCCGTCCGCCGCCTATGCCAATCTCAACACCGCCGTCTTCGACGGCGCGGGTGTTCTCTGGTTCACCGGCCAGAGCGGCATCTACGGCCGGCTCGAACCGAAGAGCGGCGCGATGAAGATTTTCGATGCGCCGAGGGGCGTCGGCCCTTACGGGATGCAGGCGACACCGCAGGGCACGGTCTATTTCGCGTCCCTCGCCGGCTCGTACCTCGCCGGCATCGACGGGGCGAGCGGCGCGGCGACCGTCGTCGAGCCGCCGACGCCGCGCCAGGGCGCACGACGGGTGTGGTCGGACTCCAAGGGCAACGTTTGGGTCGCCGAGTGGAACTCGGGAAATCTCAGCCGCTACTCGCCGGCGAGCGGCCGCTGGTCGACCTGGCGCGCGCCGGGCGAGGCGCCGCGGCTTTATGCCGTCTACGTGGACGAGACCGATCGCGTCTGGGCGTCCGAATGGAGCGCGCAGGCGATGCTGCGCTTCGATCCGCGCAGCGCGAAGTCCGAGATCTTCCGCTCGTCGAGCCGCACGGCGAACGTGCGGCAGGTCCATGGCCGGCGCGGCGAGGTGTGGACGCCCGAATCGGCGGCCGACAAGCTGGTCGTTTACAGGTACAAGTGAAGCGTCAGAGCGGATCGGCGCTCCAGCCGCCGCGGCAGGTTCTGCTCCCGCCGCGGCGGCGAGCGCCGGGCTCCCTGGACTCCCCTTGTCAGTGCAGGCTGCGCGCGAAGGTACGGCCGCGCAGCAGGTCGTAGGCGTGGGGCTCGTCCTTCACCAGATCGGAGATGGCGAGCGTGATCTCGTCGTAGATCTCGTCGAACTGCGAGTCTAGCTTCGGAAAGATGCCGATCTCGGTGACGAACAGGTCGGCGTCGGGAATGCGGGCGGGATCGAGGTCGCGGGGCAGCATCGCCCGGTCCTGCACCGAGAATCCGTGCAGGGTCGGGCAGCGCGCGAAAAGCCCGCGGATCTTGGCCGCGACGCTCGCTTCGAGCTTGACGAGCAGGGTGTCGGGCAGGCCGGGCTTGAACTCGAAAGTCTTCATCTGTAGCGCCTTCCGGTAACGCAGTGTCACGAAAGATACTACAGACGGTCGGATAAAACCGGCATCGGGGATTCCCCGAGCGGCAACGACAGCGAAAACCCGGCCCGGGTTTTCGGCGTGAATTAGTAGTGAATCAGTGCAGGGTGCGCGCGAACGTGCGGCCGCGTAGCCACTCGCTCGCTTCGGGTCGCTCCTCGAGGAGCGCGGCAAGCGTCGTCGCGATGTGCTCGAAGATCTCGCCGTATTGCTCCGCCGAGAAACGCGGCGCGATGCCGACATCGCTCACGAAGAGCTCGCCGGCGTCGCCGCGCACGGAGAAGCCCCACAGCTCCGGGCAGTGGGCAAAGATCGCCCGGACCTGCCGTTCGAGCTCGTTGGGGATTTGCATGGCTACAACGTATGCCGGGCGCGTTGCATGCCGCGGCGCGCACCCGCCGCCGGCCGGGCTAATGGATTTCCTGTCGCCGCCCGGCGACGCGATTGACCCGCAAAGATATCATCTTTAGGATCAGGCTATGTCCGCCTCCGGCCCGCCGGCCGCCCATCCGCTTTTCGCCTCGCGCCGCGAGCGGCGCCTCCCCGGCGCGCGCGGCGGCGCAACGCTCGCTTCGCGCATCGTCGCCGAGGTGCGCGACCGGCTGTTCGAGCGCCGGTGGCGCGCCGGCGACTTCCTCGGCACCGAGAAGGAGCTAGCGGCCAGGCACGGGGTGAGCCGGATCGTCGCGCGCGACGCGCTGCGCACGCTGGAAGCGATGGGCGTGGTCGAGATCAGCCGCGGCGCGGGCGGCGGCGCGCGCATCACCCATGGCAATCCGCAGCTTTTCGCCGAGGCGCTCGCGGTGCAGCTCGAGCTTGCGCAGATCGACGTCGAAGAAATCCTGACCGCCCAGGCCGCGGTGGAAGGCATGGCCGCCGAGCTCGCCGCGCAACGCGCCATGAGCGCCGACATTACGGCGCTGAAAAATCTGGTCGCGGAGGCCGAAGGCCTGCTCGACGACCTCGATGCCTTCACGCGCTCGAGCCTGCGCTTCCATCTCGCCGTCGCCGAGGCGTCTCACAACCGCGTGCTGCACACCCAGCTCGTCTCGCTGCAGCACGTGTCGTGGCCGAAACGAAATCGCACGCTCAGCAAGCCGGTCGCCCGGCGCATCGTGGAGGCGCATCGCAGCCTCGCCGGCCTGATCGAGCGCCGTCAGGGCGGCGAGGCGCGCAAGCTCATGGAGGCGCACGTCGGCATGATCCGCGAGCGCCGCATCGCAGAGTCCCGCAGATCCGTCTGCTGCTAACGAGGAGGAAGATCCGATGGCAAAGTTTCTGATCACGCCGCATTTCCGGCTCCACGAATGGGTCGCCGAGGAGAAGGGCTACTTCAAGGCCGAAGGGCTCGACTACGAGTTCCGCGAGGCCTTCAAGGGCAAGGACCTTGCGCAGGCGCACGCCACGGCGAACAAGGTCGGCGCCTACCAGAACATCGAGGCCGGCCGCGACAGCAACGTGAGCTGCGCCTGCCACTGGACGGTGAACGTCGCCGCCTCGAGCGGCCACGGCAAGCTCTACGCCGACGCCTATTCGGTGGCGCCGGCCGGCATCTTCGTCGCGCCGGATTCGCCGGTGCGCGGTCCCGAGGATCTCGCCGGCGTGCCGATCTCGGTCGGCTACCAGTCGGGCAGCCACTACTCGACCATCCAGGCGCTGGAGCAGTATCTGAAGCCCGAAGCGATCAAGTTCTCCTTCGCCGACGGGCTACTCTTCAAGCGCATGGAGCTGCTGATCGAGCGCAAGGTGCCGGCGGTCCATCTCTTCAACGGGCCCTACTACTTCGCCGAGCAACTGGGCTTCCGCAAGGTCATCGACGCCACCTTCATGATCGCCGCCATGCTGACCGGCGAACCCGACGGCGAGGACGTGCGCAAA